>JAACFA010000326.1 GCA_009937625.1 Gammaproteobacteria bacterium
GCCCGGTTAGCGGTATAATCTCCCGATGGAACGAATTCAGAAATATCTGGCCAACCAGGGTGCCGGCTCGCGCCGGCAGATCGATGCGCTGCTGCAGCAGGGGCGCATCAGCGTCAACGGCAAGACCGCCAAACCGGGCGACCAGATCGACGGACGCGAGAAGATCGCCATCGACGGCAAGCTGTTGCGCCTGCAGCGCCAGCTGGCCAAACCCAAAATCCTGATGTATCACAAACCCATCGGCCAGGTCTGTACGCGCGCCGACCCGGAAGGCCGTGACGATGTCTACCAGCACCTGCCGGGTTTGCAACAGGGCCGCTGGGTCGGCATCGGACGGCTCGATATCAACACCAGCGGATTGTTGTTGTTCACTAACGACGGAGAACTGGCCAACCGCCTGATGCATCCCTCCTACGAAGTCGAGCGCGAGTACGCGGTGCGCGTGCATGGCGCGGTCAGTCTCGAAATGCTGCAGCAGCTGCGTGACGGGGTGATGCTGGAAGACGGGCCGGCGCATTTCGATGATATTCTCGATTCCGGCGGGTCCGGCAGCAATCACTGGTACCACGTGGTGTTGAAGGAAGGCCGTAATCGGGAGGTGCGCCGGCTGTGGGAAGCGGTGGGCGTCGAAGTCAGCCGGCTGGTGCGCGTGCGTTACGATCAATTCAAGCTGCCCAAGTGGTTGAAACCCGGCAAGTACCGTTACCTCGACGAAGACGTGGTGAAAAGGGTTTACCAACGCCTCGATTTGGGCGCGAAACACCGGGACAATCGGGGCCGCGGCAACCGGCCACAGCGTCGTAAAACCGGATGAGTACCAGCAAGATAGGTCGGCTCTGCCAGTCGGTGTTACCGCCGGAGTTCGAGCGGGTAAGGCGACAGTTACCCGAAATCCAGGATTTCCTGGAGCAGAATTTACCCGAGGCGGTCAATCGATCGGTAACGCTGCTCACCTTGAAACAGGACGAAATCGTAATCGCCGCCAATAGCCCACCGGCAGCCAATTACCTGCGGCTGCACAGCAAGGAAATCAGTCAACAGCTGCGGGAGACTTTCGGGCTGCAGCAGTCCCTGAAGTTTCGCACCATTCCCGATTCGATGCTCAAGCTTGAACGACCCGACAAATTGCGCGACCCGAAGAAGGTCAGCGCGGATTCCATCGATGCGCTCGAGCGCAATGCAAAGTGGATCGAGGACGACGGCTTGAAGGCTGCCATATTGTCACTGGCGGAAAGCCTGAAGAATCGTTGATCCGGTGCCTCGTTGCCTGCGATTCCAGAATCGTCGGGCGCGTGGATCAACCTCGGCCAGAAGTCAAAGGCGAGGGGGGAATGGAAAGAGTGGACGGCGCGATGATCTCTTTCTTTACCTGCTGGAGTAGTGATAATAGGGTAGTAACATTCCCTGTGTTTCGAGGAAATCGTCATGAGCGATGAGATTAGCGACAGCGATCGGCTGATGCTGGAAAGCCTTTACTGGTGGGATGTGCCAACGCTGTTTCGTTGCCCCATCGAGCGCGACCCGAGCGAGCTCGATATCGCGCTGGTCGGAGTACCGCATTCGACCGGCAACGGCACCACCGAGCGCGATCAGCATCTCGGCCCGCGCGCGGTGCGCAACGTGTCGGCACTGGCACGGCGCGTGCATACCGAGTTCCAGCTCGACCCCTGGAAAAGCTGCCGTATCGGCGATATGGGCGATGTGCCGCTGCCCGAGGCCAACGACAATGAACGCTGTATCGAGCGTATGACCGATTTTTATCGCAAGATCGACGCCGCCGGTGCGCGCCCGGTGTCGATCGGCGGCGATCACGCGATTACCGGCGGTATCATCCAGGCCATCGCCGGCGAGGGCGCAAAGCTGACCGGGGGGCGCCAGGCGGCGTTTCTGCACTTCGACGCGCATACCGACGCGTTCGAACAAATACCGCATTTTCTCGGCGCCAAGAAATCGGCCGCGCACTGGGCCGCCTACCTGGTGCGCGCCGGCCTGATCGATCCATCGCATAGTGTGCAAATCGGCATGCGCGGCAACCCGCGCACGCTCGACTGGTGGAAAACCAGTTCCGACCTCGGATACGAGGTCGTGCCGATCAAGCGTTACCGCGAGCTCGGCCCGGAAAAAACCATGCAATTGATCACCGAGCGCATTGGCGACACGCCGCTTTACATTACCTTCGACCTCGACTGCATGGACCCGACCGTATGCCCCGGTGTCGCACGAAGTCATGCAACTGCTGCGTTGTGTGCGCGGCAAGAATATTATCGGCGGCGACGTCGTCTGCCTGATGCCGACCAAGGACCACCCTAATAATCAAACCTCGCATTTCGCCGCCGCGGTAATGTTCGAAATCCTGAGCCTGATCGCCGACAACAACGCGCGTTCAGGTTAAACTACATTCGTTTTTTGCATACAATTTCCGCTAATTTTCGAACGAGGACCGAATGAAGAGCAGCGAAGAACTTGCCGCCGACGACCACGGGACGGCGAACGAGCAGCAGCGCGGCGGTTTGCGCGCTCGCGTCGAGAATACCGTGCGCGGTGCCATATTCGACGGCATCTACCCCGCCGGGCAGAAACTGGTCGAGCGCGAGCTGTGCGAGTTGACCGGGGCCAGTCGTTCGATTTTGCGCGAGGCGCTGGTCAGCCTCGAGGCCAGCGGCCTGATCCTGCGCGAATCCAATCGCGGTTACCGCGTTGCCCTGCTCAGCGCGCGCCAGGTCTACGAGATATTCGAACTGCGAGCATCGCTGGAAACCCTGGCCGCCGAGCTGTTCGCGGAGCGCGCCAGCGACCTCGAGATGGACGAGTTGAAAAGCCTGCTCGACGATCTCGAAGCCTGTGTCGCCAGCGGCGACCTGACCCGGATGCGGCTGGTCAAGGAGCGTTACTACGAACTCCTGTTCAGCGGTTGTCGCAATCGCGAAATACGACGCGCGCTGGAAAACATCATCGACCGC
>JAACFA010000118.1 GCA_009937625.1 Gammaproteobacteria bacterium
GATGCGGCTGGTCAAGGAGCGTTACTACGAACTCCTGTTCAGCGGTTGTCGCAATCGCGAAATACGACGCGCGCTGGAAAACATCATCGACCGCGTGCACTACCTGCGCGGGCGGCTGATGTCCGATCCCGAACGTCGCCGCGAGTCACTCGAGGAAATGCGCCGCCTGACCGCTGCCCTGCTGGCGCGTGACCGGCTAGAGGCGCGCGCCGCGTCCATAGCGCACCTTACCGCGGCGCGCGATACCGTGCTCGAGGGTATGGTGCGCAAGGAAGATCTCGAAACACCGGGCCGCATCCAGTGACCGGGCGCAGCAGCAATGGCGTCGGTTGCTAGTCGGCGAGTCTCGATGATGTAGATAGGAACCCGTGACCACGGGCGTTTCAATGGCGTTTTTTTAAGGGCGATGGGGTTGTATACAAAGTCGAGTGACAATTGTTACAGGCAGGTTAAACCCATTGCTTTATAGCCTGAAACTGTTTATTGTCTTCGAGTTCGTGTAGGACAATTTAATAAACATGCGGATATTCGTTTGTTTATTTTTGTGCCACGCGGGGATGTATCCGGAGCCGGGTTGTAGCCAGTCGGTAATCCCGAGGGTTGCGCGAAACTCGAAGCGCCGTAACAACAATACCGGAACGATCCGGAGAGAAACCGATAACTAAATAACGCCATTCAATGGCAACCGAAGGAGACAATTTCAATGAAGCTCAAATCTACCGTTTCCGCCGCGCTACTCGCCGGTGGCATGACCCTTTCCGGGGTCGCAACGGCCGCCGACGTCGTGATCGGCGTACCCAACTGGCCGTCCGTGGCCGCGACCGCCAACGTGCTCAAGGTCATTATCGAGGATAACCTGGGCCTGGAAGTCGAACTGCAGAACGGCACCAACCCGATCGTGTTCGAAGCGATGGATTCCGGCGCGATGCACGCACATCCGGAAGTCTGGATGCCTAACCAGCAAAACCTGCACGATACCTTCGTCAAGACCAAAGGCACCGTGGCGATGAATCCGAATGGCGTACCCGCCTTTCAGGGCATGTGCGTTCCCAAGGCTTTTGCCAACAAGCACGGCATCAAGTCGATCGACGATCTGACCAATCCCGATACCGCGGCATTGTTCGATGGCGACGGCGACGGCAGGGGCGAGGTCTGGATCGGTGCGCCGGGCTGGGCGTCGACCAACGTCGAAAAGATCCGCGCCAAGTCCTACGGTTACGACCAGACATTCGAGCTGACGGAAAGCGACGAGACCCTGGCCTACGCCAATCTCGACAACGCGATCAAGGCCGGCAAGCCGTGGGTCGGTTTCTGCTACACGCCGCACTACGTATTCGTACTGCATGACATGCAGATTCTCGAAGAGCCGGCTTACGACGGCTCCAAGTGGAAAGTGGTTCAGCCCACCGACGACCCGGCCTGGCTGGAAGTATCCACTGCACCTACCGCCTGGGATACGGCCTACCTGCACCTGCACTATGCAAAGGGTATCGAAAAGGCTCAGCCCGAGGTCGCCAAGCTGTTCAATAACATGAAGCTGACGACGGACCAGGTCTCGGAGATGACCTACGCGCTGGTTATCGACAAGAAGGATCCCGCGGCTTACGCCAAGGAGTGGGTCGAGAAAAACGAGGACGCGGTTCTCGGCTGGCTGACCAACTAGGGTCCATGCGGTAAAACCAACGAGCCGCCGGCGAAGTACCGGCGGCCGTTTTCAATAGAGGGGGAGGACCGCCGTCATGTCGGAAACGGTTGTCAAAGCCACCGGTGTCTGGAAAGTCTTCGGTGAACAGGCCGATGCCGCGATCAAGGCGATACGCGACGAGGGCATTGGAAAACCCGAAGTGCTCGAGCGCTTCGGCTGCGTCGTCGGCGTCCAGGACGCCACGTTCGAGGTCGCGCGCGGCGAAATTTTTTGCATCATGGGTCTGTCCGGGTCGGGCAAGTCGACGCTGGTGCGCCACGTCAATCGCCTGATCGAGCCGACCGCCGGCTCGATCGAACTGCTCGGGCGCGACGTCTCGAGCCTGAACCAGACCGACCTGCGCGAAATGCGCGCCAGGCACATCGGCATGGTATTCCAGCACATGGCTTTGATGCCGCATCGGTCGGTGCGCGATAACGTTGCCTATCCGCTCGAAATCCGCGGTGTCGCCAAGTCCAAGCGCTGGGCCGTGTCCGATCACGCGCTCGGCCTGGTCGACCTGGTCGGTTACGAAGACCGGTTACCGAAGGAGCTTTCCGGCGGGATGCAGCAACGCGTCGGGATTGCGCGCGCGCTCGCTGCCGATCCCGAGGTGCTGTTGATGGACGAGCCCTTTTCCGCGCTCGATCCGCTGATTCGCATGCAGTTGCAGGACCAGTTCAAGGCGCTGGTCGCGCAACTGCAAAAAACCACGCTGTTCATTACCCATGACCTCGACGAGGCGATTCGCATCGGTCATCGCATCGCGATCATGAAGGATGGCGTCATCGTGCAGATCGGCACGCCGGAGGAAATCGTCATGAACCCGGCCGACGATTACGTGCGGGAATTCGTGCAGGGTATTTCCAAGCTCAAGCTGGTGAAGGCGCATTCGATCCTCGAATCGCTGGACACTTACCAGGGCGACCTGACCGGCGCGCCGCGCGCCGACGAGGGCGCCGATCTGGACCAGTTGATCGATCACGCGGTCGGCACCGACCTGCCGGTCGTTATCACCTCCGACGGCAAGGACATCGGCCTGGTGACCAAGCCGCGGCTGTTACGCGGAATCCAGGGGGGTAAAGACGAATGAGCGAAGCAGAAAACACCACCAGCGTAATCGCCGCGTCGGACATCGAGGTCGATCACGCGAGTCTCGATGCCTCGATTGCCGAATTCGCCGGCAAAAACGGTGAATACTACGCGCAGCAGTTTCACCGCATTCATTCATCGACCGGGTTGTTACCGAATACCTTCAACTTGATGGCGGCTTTGCTCGGGCCGGTCTGGGCAGCGTCGCGTGCAGTCTGGGGCATGTTCTGGGGCTTCCTGATCCTGGAAATGATCGCCTGGGTGCAGATTGGTCGCGGCTGGTGGGGCGACCCCGGCGCGGACCTGTTCGCTCGTGCGGAAAAGCAGCGCGAGCGCGCCGACGGGTTTCTCGAGCGCGCCGAGGCCGCGCGCCAGGCGGGCGAAGATCCTACCCGCTTCGAAAAGCTGGCGGAAAACATTGGCAACGCGGCCGAAAAGAGCGAAGCGATGGGGCAGGCGGCCAGCGCCGAGGCGCTGGGAATCCTGCTTGGCGGGCTGGCCCTGATGCTGTTGTTCAAGGCCTTGCAGGGGTTTTACGGTAACTCGATTTACGAGAAACAGTACAGCCGCTGGCGCACCGATAACAAGGCGGTCGAGAGCGGCGTCAAGCCGAGGAATATCCTGCTCGGCATCGTGCTGGTGGTATTGATCGGTCCGTTGACCATTTACAAGTTCACCGTCGACAGTCCGCTGGAGGTTCTCAACGAGTTTCCGGAGAAACAGGTCTCGTCAATTTTTATCGACTCGGATAAGGCGACGCTGTTTACCGAGCTTGCCGGGTGGCTGGAGGAAAAAATCGATAATGCTGCGGTCGCGGGCGCCGGCGCCTTCGACGGCATCACCGCCGGCGTGCGCTGGGTCCTCGACGGTTTGAGCCTGGCCTTGATCGGTACGCCCTGGCCGGTGGTCATGCTGGTTATCTGCGTGGTCGCCTGGCGCGCGGCGGGTCCACGCGTGGCGATATTTACCGCCGCTTCACTGGCCTACATCGCGCTGCTGGGGTACTGGGCGATCGCGATGGAAACCGTCGCGCTGGTCGGCGCCGCGGTGTTCATCTGCGTGCTGTTCGGAATCCCGCTCGGCATCTGGTTCGGCAAATCGAGGCGCGCCTACAATGCCGCCGAACCGGTGCTCGACCTGATGCAGACGCTGCCTGCCTTCGTCTACCTGATCCCGATCATCGCGTTTTTCGGTACCGGTAACCCGCCCGGTATCCTCGCAACCATCATCTTCGGCATGCCGCCGGTCATACGCCTGACTTCGCTCGGCGTGCGCGGCGTGCCCGAGTCGATCAAGGAGGCCGCGGTCGCGTTCGGCGCGTCGCGCTTCCAGTTGCTCAAGGATGTCGAGGTGCCGTTGGCGCTGCCGTCGATCATGACCGGTGTCAACCAGACGATCCTGATGTGCCTGTCGATGGTGGTGATTATCTCGCTCATCGGCGGCGGCGGGCTCGGCAAGGTCATTCTCGAGGCACTGCAATACGCGGCCAAGGGACCGGGCCTGCTGGGCGGTTTCGCGATTCTCTTCGTCGCCATGGTGCTCGATCGCATCGTGCAGGGGGCCTTTCGGCGCGAAGACCAGAAGTAGGAGGGGGAGTCATGCCGCGCGTTTTCCCGAGAATACGGGGACCGCGCGGCATTTTTATTTGCGCTTTACCGGATCGGGTCGAGATCGGAATTTTGCGCGGGCCTGATCACGGTTATTCCCGGGTCCCGGGATTTTCCACTACGCCAGGTTCAGGGCTTCGCCTGCAGTCCGCCGTCGACCAGCAGTTCGGTACCGGTGATAAAAGACGCCCTGTCGGATAACAGGAACAGGCAGGCGTTCGACATGTCCTCGACGCTACCGACGCGGCCGAGTGGAATCGCCCCGGCGGTGGCCTGCCTGGCGTCAGGGTTTTCGTTCCAGCGATCCTGCATCGGTGACTCGGTGGGTCCCGGGTAGATTACGTTGGAGCGGATGCGGTCGCCGGCCAGCTGAATCGCTAGCGATTTGGAAAAGGCGACGACCCCGGCCTTGGCCGCCTGGTAGGCGTCCTGCGGCGCCGGATCGCCGCGCATGCACTGGGTCGACGAAAAATGCACCATCGCTCCGCCGCCGCGCATGCGCATGCTCGGGACGACGTGGCGTGCGGTATGCACCATGCTTTTCAGGTTGATCGCCATGACCTGGTCCCAGACATCGAGTTCCATTTCCAATGCCGAACGGTCGCGCCCGAACCACAGCGCCCCGGCGACGTTGGCGAGACAGTCGATGCCGCCGAAGGCGTCGATCGCGCGCGCGCAGGCAGTCGCTACTTCGGCTTCGTCGGTCAGATCGCCCTGGACGTAAATCGACTGGTCCGAATCTCCTGGTATTGTTTCGGGTTGCGGCTTGAGGTCGAACATCAGCACCTTCGCACCGGCGGCCAGCAGGTCGCAGGCGACGCGATAACCCATGCCACCTCCGGCACCGGTGACGAAAGCCACCTTTTGATCGAACTCCTGCACTCGAATTTTCCTCGGCTGTTAGCGCGCTCAAGTTATCACGTTGTGGCGGCAAAATCTGCAATCGATTCGATCGGCTCGATTTATCACTTTTGTCATACAATATTTATTTAATAGCCCCATAAATCATCGTTTATTATTGATGGGGGTTTATATTTGTATACAATATAGCTGAAATCCAGGGCCGACCCCGGATTCTAGCGAGGAGCATCGATGAGTAAAATGTCCGGTGGGCAGGCCGCGGTCGCGGCGCTGCAGGCAGAACAGGTCAGGCACGTATTCGGGCTTATCGGCTCGGCGACGATGGAAATGTTCGACGCGCTCTACGACGCGTCCGATATCGACTTCATCGGGGTTCACGACGAGCGCACGGGCGCCCACATGGCCGACGGCTACGCGCGGGCCTCCGGTGCTGCCGGGGTAATCCTTGCCGGTCAGAACGGGCCGGGCGCGACCAATCTCGTCACCGGCCTGGCGCAGGCCTACGCCGCGTTTTCGCCGGTGGTTTCGATCGCTGGTGCGCTCTCCAGCGAACATGTTTACCGTGACGCCTTCCAGGAAGTCGATCAACAGGCGCTGTTCAAGCCGGTCACGAAAAAAACCTGGACCGTCACGCAAACCGCACGCGTGCCGGAAATGTTTCGCGAGGCGTTTCGCACCGCGCTGGCGCCTCGGCGCGGGCCGGTACAGCTTAATTTGCCACGTGACGTCCTGTCCGAGGTGCGTGAATTCGACGACCTGCAGGCGCCGGCGCAATACCGAACACAGAATCTGCCGCCCGCATCCGCCGACGCGATCGAACAGGCCGCGGCGATGCTGCGCGCGGCCGAGCGCCCGGTGATCGTTACCGGGGGCGGGATCAAGAACAGCGGCGGACACGAGGATGCGCTCGCGCTCGCCGAGGCGCTCAACGCGCCGGTCGTGCTGGCCCCGGGTCACGGCGACGCGATTCCGTTCGAACACCGCCTGAACGCCGGGCAGATGGGCCCACGCGGCAACGTCGTGGCATCGCGGCTGGCGCAGGAGGCCGACGTCATACTCGCGCTCGGCACGCGGCTCGGTTTCAACTCGACGTTTTATTCCTACGACAATATCAACCCGCAGGCGGACATCATACAGGTCGAGCTGGAGCCGACCGCGATCGGCCGTTACTTCCCGGTGCGGCTCGGCATCTGGGCGGACGCCCGGGCGGCAGCGCGCCAGTTGTGCGCCGCGCTCGAGCAGCTGGAGGCGCAGGCAGCCGTCGAGGCCTGGACCAATGCCTACCTCGACGAGCGCGCGGCCTACCTCGCCGCGCGCGACGCGGATGCGGATGGTCGCGAGCAACCGATTCAGCCCTCGGGGCTGTATCGCGAATTGCGCGCGGCGATGCCGCGCGACGCGATGATTACGATGGATGCCGGCACGCTGTGCCTGCAGGCCACCGACGCGCTCGAGTATCACTCGCCGCCGAGCCTGTTCACGCCGCTCGATTTCGGCCTGGTCGGGTTTTCCTTCGCCTGCGGCCTCGGCGTCAAGCTGGCCTGTCCCCGGCGACCCGTGGTCAGCCTGATGGGGGACGGCGGCTTCGGCATGACCCTGTCCGAGCTCAGCACCGCGGTTGATCACGGTATCAATACGGTCACGCTGGTCATGAACAATCGTTGCTGGGGCGCGGAGAAGGCTTACCAGCGCGATTTCTTTGGCGAGCGTTACATCGGCGCCAACATCAGCAGTCCGCCGTTCGACAAGGTCGCCGAACTTTACGGTGCTTGCGGTTATCGGGTAGAGCGCCTGGGCGAGGTCGGCGACGCCCTGCGCGCGGCGCTCGATTGCGGCAAACCCGCGGTGGTCGATATCCAGGTCGACCCCGCTGCGCTGTACAGCTTTCGCCGTGACTCGTTCAAGCACCGCGGGGGTTGATCCGTGAGCGCCGATGACAAGGTTTACCCGCATACCGATGCGCACCGCGCAAAGGGCGACTGGAATCCGCTGTGGGACCGCTTTCACGAGCTGGATCCGGATTTCCTCGAGGCTTACCTGGCGTTTCGCAGCGTGCCGCAATCCAGTGGCCCCCTGGAGCAGAAGTACAAGGAGCTGATCCTGGTCGCGATCAATGCCGCGACCACGCATCTTTACGCGCCAGGCGTGCGCCGTCACGTACAGAACGCGCTCGCGGCCGGGGCGAGCATGGCCGAGATCCTCGAGACCATCCAGTTGACAACAGTAATGGGCATCCATTCATGCAATCTTGCGATCCCGATATTACTGGAGGAAGTCGAGCGATTCGAAGCCGCGCGTGACCCAAACCGAGCCGACGAGCCCGAGACATGAGCGGGATCAGGCAATACCCAACGCCGATCGACGGTGAATGGATCGACGCGTCGTACGTATCCTGTCCCGGCCTCACGGGGCAGGACGATTCAAAACGAGGTAAGCAAAGATGAAATTTCAATTGGCAATCAACCTGGAGCGCATGGACGACAGCCGGGATATGAAAGATGTCGCGCGGCATACGCTGGAGATGGTGCAGATGGCGGACGAGGCCGGGTTCGACGTCGCCTGGGCCGCGGAACACCATGCGCTCGAGATGACCATCGCGCCGAACCCGTTCCAGATCCTGACCTGGTGGGCCAGTCACACCGACCGCATCAGGCTCGGCACCGCGGTCGCGGTAGCCGCATACTGGCACCCGATCAACCTGGCGGGCGAGGCGGCGATGATCGACCTGCTCTCGGGCGGTCGACTCGAGTTCGGTATCGGCTCGGGCGCTTACCAGCGTGAGTTCGACCGCATGCATGCGGGCCTGAAGCAATCCGACGCCTACCGTCACATGCACGAGATGCTGCCGGCGCTGAAAGCCCTTTGGGCCGGCGATTACGAACACAACGGCGAGTTCTGGTCGTTCCCGAGCGCGACCTCGGTGCCGAAGCCGGTGCAGCAACCGCATCCGCCGATCTGGGTTGCCGCGCGCGCCCCGGTCACGTTCGACTACGCCGTCGAAAATCACTGTAACGTCATGTCCTGGCCGCTGACCCGGCCGTTCGCCGAGGCCGAGGAGTACAAGGGTCGCCTCGACCAGGCGATGGCGGCACACCCGGAGTGCCCGCGTCCGACCTGGGCGCTGATGCGCCACACGGCGCTATATGATGACGCGGCCGGCCGCGACGCGGCGATCCGCGCGATTCAGACGGTACTCGGGCAGTTCGAAAACCTGTTCCGCAACCTGGGCGACGTAAACAACGGTTTCCCGAAGCAGATTCCGCTGCAGGAGCTTGCCGAGCGCGAGCAGTACAACCCCGATATGCTCGAGGAAAACCTGATGTTCGGATCGCCCGATCAGGTGATCGAAAAGCTGCAGCGCTACGAAGCGCTCGGCGTCGACGCATTTATCTATTACGCGAGCCTGGGCCTGGGGCACAAGGAACAAAAGCGTTCGATGGAGCTGTTTTGCAAGCAAGTGATGCCGGCCTTCGCCTGAGCCCGAATTACCGGGTAACAAGCTCAAGCTGCGCCGGTTTTATTTGATAACCAATAGTCCCAGAATCAATGGAGACAGGCGTTAGTTTTTTCTGTACCCGCCTGGAGCCAAGCTGTGAAAGACAATAACGCGAGAATTTACTTGAGACGCCATTCGACGTCTTCGGCATGAAGACAGGATGAAAGTTCCTTTTCGACTTCCGAGATTTCCTCCGT
>JAACFA010000008.1 GCA_009937625.1 Gammaproteobacteria bacterium
TGGGGCAGCACCACTCGGCTGCGTCGATCGTGCCTTTCTCAAGCGCTGGCAGGATGTCGCCGCCGCCCATAGCAACCGCTGGAACACCGATTTCTGCGTATGCGGCGCCAACCATGCCTGGAGGCGCACGGAAGCGCATTTGACGGAAGTCATCCATCGACTTGATCGGCTTTGGGAACCAACCCAGCGCCTCAGGGCCTACTGGCTGCAGCATGAATCCCTTGACGTTTACGCCCATTTCATCCCACAGGCGGTCATACAGCTCTTTGCCGCCGCCGTACTGGAACCAGCTCAGGAACGCCATGTTATCGAGACCGACACCGGCACCCGCAACAGGCGCGCCGAACAGGTTCGCCGCAACGTGCTTACCACCCCAATAATGTGTCCAGGCGAAGCCACCTTCAACAAGCCCCGCGTCGACCGCATCTATGATGTCTCGCGGTCCAACAACAGCGCCTGCTGGCAGAACTTCGATGGTGAGCGACCCGTTAGTCAGCGCTGCGACGTCTTTACCGAACTCCTTCAACATAACGACTTCGTCAGCTGACGTCGGTAGCACCGACTGGATACGCAAGACCTTTTTGGCCGCCATGGCAGGAGATGCCATGAGTGCCAAGGCTGCCGCAAAAGCAGCTACATATTTTAGTTTTAACATTTCTACTCCTCTGGTTGAGAAAGCCTTCGCCATATTATGCGTCGCGAGGCTGAAGGCAGCGCCCCGGAGCTTGTTGGGCCGGCGGTCCGACCCGAGTTCAATGCCGAAAACCGACAAGAATTAGTTTATAATGAGACTCCCGGTCTCGATATTACAATTTTTGGCACTAGAATAACAGAACTAAATACCCATATTTTTATTTAAATGAGACTCTCGGTCTCGATATTACAGCTTTTGTCGGTTGAGTAACAGAGCTAAATATACATAAAATTCGTCTCGGTATCCTGAAAATCGAACTTAATGGAGCGACTCAGAGTAGAGTCACCTAACAGATTCGTTAAAGGGCCTTAAACGAGAGTATTTGTTCCATTTTAACTTTTTTTGGTGTATTTTTGCTCGACCTATTGCCGCGGGAAATTATGGACAGGTTCGACTATATCGTGGTTGGCGCCGGTTCGGCGGGTTGTGTGCTGGCCCACCGATTGTCGGCCAACCCGACCAACAAGGTATTGCTGCTCGAGGCTGGCGGCAAGGATTTGAGCCCCTGGCTGCACATTCCGGTCGGTTATTTCAAGACCATGCATAATCCGAATTTCGACTGGTGCTATATGACCGAATCCGATTCGGGCATTGCCGGTCGCAAGCTGCAGTGGCCGCGCGGCAAGGTGCTCGGCGGCTCCAGCGCGCTGAACGGGTTGCTCTACGTGCGCGGCCAGCCCGAGGATTACGATCGCTGGGTCGAACTCGGCAACCCCGGCTGGAGTTATGCCGAGGTTTTACCCTATTTCAAGAAATCGGAAGACAATTCACGCGGCGCTGACGACTATCACGGCGTCGGCGGGCCGCAAAAGGTATCTGACCTGCGGTTGCGCCGCCCGATTGCGGAACATTTTATCCAGGCCGCGACCGAGATCGGCATCCCTCACAATCCCGATTACAACGGGGTTGAGCAGGAGGGTGTCGGTTATTTTCAGCAAACGGCTTTCAATGGCTTTCGCTGGAGCACCGCCAAGAGTTTTCTGCGCCCGGCGCGCAACCGACCCAACCTCGAAGTGATAACCCGGGCACAGGTCACCAGCCTGGGTTTCGACGGCAATCGTGTCACCGGGGTTAATTACCGTCGTGGCGGCGAGCGTAAAACCGTGCTCGCCAATGCCGAGGTTATTTTAAGCGCGGGCGCGATCAATTCACCGCAAATTCTGCAGTGCTCTGGTATCGGTGACCCCGAACAACTCAAGCGTGCCGGCATCGAGACCCGTCACGCGCTCGCCGGGGTAGGCAAAAACCTGCAGGATCACTTGCAGATCCGGCTGGTGTTCAAAACCAACAAGCGCACGCTCAATGATGAGCTGAACAATCCATTCAAGCGCATGATGGTCGGTATGCAATATTTTCTGACCCGCACAGGGCCGTTGACGCTGGCCGCCAGCCAGGTCGCAATATTCACCCGCTCGAGCGACGCGGTGACGCGCCCCGATATCCAGTTTCACATGCAGCCGTTATCGGCCGACAAGCCTGGCGATGGCGTGCATCCGTTTTCGGCCTTTACCTCGTCGGTCTGCCAGCTTCGCCCGCACAGCCGCGGTGAAGTTGTGGTCGAATCCACCGATCCGCTGGCTTACCCGAAGATTTACCCCAATTACCTGTCGGACGAGCGCGACTGCGCGGTTGCGGTCAATGGCATCAAGGTGGCGCGGCGGATTGCCGAGGCGCCGTCGTTGCGTAATTGTATCGTCGATGAATACGTACCCGGCCGCTCGTTTCAGACCGACGTGGAGTTGCTTGACGCGGCGCGTCGTTACAGCCAGACGATTTACCATCCGGCCGGCACCTGCAAGATGGGCAATGACGATCAGGCAGTGGTCGACCATCAGCTGAGGCTGCGCGGTTTGGAAGGTTTGCGGGTAGCCGATGCCTCGATCATGCCGGAGATCGTATCCGGCAATACCAATGCGCCGACCATCATGATTGCGGAGATGGCGGCCGACATGATTCTGGGAAAAAAGCGGTAATTTGGAGATAAGGTGACAGTTAACTTAATTGGGAATTAAGTTAACTGTCACCATAATAAGAGTTGCGCTATCAGTGGCCCGATCGCGCTTCGCGTCAGCCGATGTAAACCCCCGCGGCGATCACTACTCCGGGATTCCGGGGTATATTGCGCCGCACTTATAATTCCTACCGGATGGGTATGTATTGATTTTAGCCAAGAGGACAAGATGTTCTATTTACTTCACTATAGTAGATTTTCTGGTTAGAAATTTTCCCTAGCAAACTGTAAATATCCCTTATACGTTCTGTTGTTTTTATCGGGAAAACTTGATCTGTTGAGATCTTTTTTTCTTCCTCGGACCACAGAACACGTAGTGCTTTCTCTATAAGCGCAACATCATCGATGTCTAATTTAAATTTATCGTTGTATTTTGGCATGGCTATTCAGGTTCCGTATAAGTAAATTTCGATGAACCAAGGCTGGCACAGGCCTAACGATAAGTAAATTTAACAATACTTGCCTACCTATAAAGAAAAATTTAATTATAGAGGCAAAAGTGCTCTCCTTATCATAATTGTATTTTCTCGAGAATTGTTCCGCTTAATATTAGTAAAGCTAATCGCTTCACCATCAACCAGGATACGGGCTTCGATATGGGAACCACTGCTTGTTCCTAACAAAGAGAAATTACTCTGTTTCTCGCCGGCAATGACAAGTTTTATTCAGTTTATAGAGTTTAAACGACGAAGTTGGTCACATTGCGGATCCTGGTCACCTGGTATGAACGCATGCTTCTGGCCGAAGATTGCCGCCCGCCAGGAACTATGAGGGGCCGCTATCGAGAGAGCAGGCACTGAAATCGACAGCCTCAGAGTGCGAGAACGGCCAGGGCAGTTGCCCAGTCTGTTGTCAGCGAATTCGCGGCTTCGCCGTGGTTTCCCTCACCATTAATCTGGTGCCCATTTCAACCGGTGGTGCAAGCGGTTCCTGCCTGATTTGTGCCACCAGGTATTCAGCCGCGTCTTCACCCATCTCGGCCGATGGCACGTGTATGGTCGTGAGGGCCGGTTTAATCTGTGAGCTCATATCGAGGTCGTCGAAACCGGCAATCGAAATCTCATCGGGAATCCTGATTCCGCTCGACTGGCACTCGGCAACCGCACCCATCGCCAGAATATCGTTACCGCATAAAACCGCTGTCGGTAACCTGTCCATCTGCAACAGTTGCCGCATGGCTTCGCGACCCTGTTTAAGGGAGTAGCTTCGTTCAATGATTTTCTCGGGCGCAAGCCGCAGGTTGCGCGCTTCTATCGCGTCCCTGATTCCCAGCAAACGGTCGCTTGCCCGGTCGTTGTTTTCGGTCCGACCAGCGATAACGGCCAGGTCGACATGCCCCAGGTCGAGTAGATAATCGGCTATTTTCCTGGCGGCTTTCCTGTTATCGAAACCGATATAAGGCTGCGGCGAATTGGAATCCCAGGCCCAGCAGTTAACGTAGGGAACTCCCTTTTCTGCGAGCAGCTGCAGCAGTGCCGGGTCATGCCGTGACCCCACCAGCAACAGTGCATCTACTCCCTGGCGTAACAACATCTTGACCTCGTTTAACTCCTCGGCCAGGTCGTATTCATGGCTGGCGACAATCAGTGTGTAGTCATGCTGTCTAAGCCTTCGCTGCAGGCTTTGTATACCCGCCGCAAACAACGCGTTGTCCAGGGTAGGTACAATGGCGCCGATAATTCCGGAGTGGCGTGATGCCAGGGCCCTGGCCGCGCCATCGGGGATGTAACCGAGCGCTTCGATCGAGGCACTAACCGCAATCCGGCTCTTGGCGGCCACTTTTTCGGGATTGTTTATCACCCTGGAAACGGTGGCCGTGGAAACCCCGGAATGTAGAGCGACATCGCCCAGGGAAACGCTCTTTGCAGAGAAGGCCCTTTGACGCCCCGAACCGGCCTTGCTGTCTTTTGTTTTTGGTCTTTTAGGCATTTGATTAACTGAGGCCAAAGTTTATTGACAAATCTTCAGCTGTGGAGACTGGATCGCGAAATCGTCAGGTAAATATTTGCGATATTGTCGGGCAATAGTCTGATTTCGTTTGACGAGTGGATCGAATCCCACCTAAAATGTAAGCGCTTACATTTTAGGTGGAGAATACCAATGCCGATCGAATATATCAAGAAGGCGGCCAAGACGTCTGCAACCGGTGAAGACAATACCCGCGACATCGTAACCAAAATGCTGAAGGAAATTGAGGCGGGTGGCGAAGAGAAAGCGCTGGAATACGCCAAACAGCTGGACGGCTGGGAAGGCGGTAACCCGGTTATGACCCGTGAGCAAATCGAGGCCGCCAAAGCAAAAGTTTCACAACAGGCAAAAGATGACATCAAGTTTGCCTACGATCGCGTCAGTAAATTCGCCCAGCATCAGCGCGACAGCATGGTTGAATTCGAAACCGAACTGAGCCCGGGCCTGTTTGCCGGTCAGAAGCTGATTCCGATGACCACCGCGGGTTGTTATGTGCCTGGCGGACGATACGCCCATATCGCGTCGGCAATCATGAGTGTCGCTACTGCCAAGGTAGCTGGCGTCGAAAATGTTGTCGCCTGCTCGGTACCGCATGGTGAGGGTATCCATCCAGCCATCGTTTATGCAATGGATCTGGCGGGTGCCGATACCATTTTGCAGATGGGCGGTGTGCAAGGTATCGCCGCAATGGCTTTCGGACTATTTACCGAAAAACCGGCCGATATCCTGGTGGGCCCCGGAAACCGTTTTGTCGCGGAGGCCAAGCGTCTGCTGTTCGGCCGTGTGGGTATCGATCTGTTTGCCGGACCAACTGAAATCGCGATTATTGCCGATGAAACCGCCGATCCCGAAATCGTCGCCAGCGACCTGGCCGGCCAGGCCGAACACGGCCCGGATTCTCCCGCCTGGCTGTTTACCGAGTCCCGCGAACTGGCGGAGAAGGTAATCGAAATTATGCCGAAGCACATCGATTCGCTGCCCCAGGTTCAGCGCGAAGCGGCCACCGCCGCCTGGCGCGACTACGGCGAAGTCATTCTTTGCGATACACGCGAGGAAGTTGCCCAGATCAGCGATCAGTATGCAGGCGAGCACCTCGAGGTCCAGGCCAAAGACCTGGATTGGTGGCTCGGTCGGTTGAAGAACTACGGTTCCCTGTTTGTCGGTGAAGAGGCCACGGTTTCTTTCGGCGACAAGTGCTCGGGCACCAATCATATTCTTCCGACCAAAGGCGCAGGACGCTACACCGGCGGCCTGAGTGCGGCCAAATTCATCAAGGTGGTGACCTATCAGCGCCAGACCCGGGAAGCAACCCGCGAGGTGGGAGCAGCCTGTGCCCGCATAGCGCGCGCCGAAGGCATGGAAGGCCACGCCCGGGCCGGTGATATTCGCCTGGCGAAGTACTTCCCCGATGAAACATTCGACCTGGGCGAGCTGCGTTAGTCACGGGCGTTTCGGCAGGCGAAGCGAGTAGCCAGATGCTGGACAACATCCGTCAGCTGTTCGATTTGAGCGGAAGGGTCGCGCTGTGTACCGGCGGCAGCTCCGGCATCGGCCGGCGCATGGCGCTGGCGCTTTCGCAAGCCGGTGCCGAGGTTGTGTTGGTGGGTCGAAACGAGGCCGCGCTGGCCGAGGCAATGGCGCAGATAAAAACCGAGGGTGGCGGCCGCGGCGTGACAATTGCGGCTGATCTGCTCGATCGTTCTACCCTCGGCGATGTCGTTGCCGAGGCTGCGGAGGCGTTCGGCGCGCCGGATATACTGATCAATGCGGCCGGTATCAATCTGCGTGAGCCCTACGATGATATCAGCGAGGCCAGCTGGCAGCAGACACTGGATATCAATTTATCGACACCGTTCTTTCTGGCGCGGCATTGTATTCCCGCAATGAAAAGCAACGGTCGGGGTAACATCATTAACGTCGCGTCACTGCAATCTTTTCGCGCCTTCTCTAATAGCATGGCCTACGGCGCGTCCAAGGGCGGAATTGCGCAATTGACGCGTGCCATGGCGGAAGCCTGGTCGCCGTTCGGCATCGTCAGTAATGCCGTCGCGCCGGGCTTTTTCCCGACCGAGCTGACCCGCAAGGTCTACGAAAATCCCGAGTTGCTGGCGCACAACGCGAGCATGACGGCCATCGGTCGAAATGGTGAGCTATCCGATCTGGATGGCGTCACCGTTTTCCTGGCGTCGGCGGCTGCCAACTACATCACCGGACAGATTATTGCTGTCGACGGTGGATTTACCGCAAAGTAGAGGATAGATATGAAGGCACTGGTTTATACCGCACCCTTGGAGCTCGAGTACCGCGACGAACCCGACCCGATGCCCGAAGCGGGCGAAGCGCTCATCCGCGTCGAAGCGAGCGGCATCTGCGGCTCCGATATGCACGCCTATTACGGCCATGACGAACGGCGTCCGGCGCCGCTCATCCTCGGTCACGAGGTGAGTGGAGAAGTCGTCAGCGGCAGCCGCAAGGGTCAGCGGGTAGTGGTTAACCCGCTCGTTACCTGTGGTCAGTGCGACGACTGTCTTAGCGGTCGGGCCAACCTGTGTCGCTCGCGCCAGATTATCAGTATGCAACCCCGGCAGGGCGCGTTTTCCGAGCTGCTCAGAATGCCCGAACGTAACCTGGTAAGCCTTCCCGATGACATGAGCTATACCCACGCTGCCCTGACCGAACCGGTCGCCACGGCGATGCATGCTGTACTGGAAGGCGAAAGGCTGGGTCGTCGGCCCATGGCTGCTTCTCGAGTGCTGGTCCTCGGTGGCGGTGCAATCGGTATTGCCGTGGCGTTGATCCTCTACAGCCACGGCTGCCGTAATATTCGTCTTGGCGAAACCAATCGACTCCGCCGCCAGACCGTCGACCGAACTGGCTCATGCGAAGTCTATGATCCGCTCAACGATCCGGCGCCCGAGGCCGATAGCTGGGACATCGTCATCGATGCGGTGGGCGGCGCCGCCACGCGCGAAGCGGCATCGAAGGCAATCAAACCCGGTGGGGTCATAGTTCATATCGGTTTGATGGATAACAACGGTGGGCTCGACGTGCGTAAATTAACCTTGCAGGAAGTCACCTTCATCGGTTGTTATACCTATACCATGGTGGATGTCAGGGCCACGGTAAACGCGTTGTACTCGGGTGCCCTGGGTTCACTGGACTGGATAGAGCAGCGTCCGCTCAGTGAAGGTGCAGCGGCGTTTGCCGATCTGGCAGCGGGTAATACGCCAGCGGCCAAGATCGTATTGATACCGGACCGAAACTGACACACGGGATATCGAGTTCGGCGTTACGCTCTTCGAGCTCCTGCAGCATTGCGCAGATCCCAGGGTTATGCCGGGATTCGATCGTTAGGTCAGCGTCATTTTCAGGTCAGCGTCATTTGCTATTTCGATCCGCGCGATCGATATAATTGGTTATCCTTTGACTCCTGTTTCACCTAGCATTCCAGCAAGTTAAGAAACCCTAAGGATTCGTTTTGTTTGATCGGCGCCCCGCGGCGTTACTGGTCGTTTCCGGCGGGGCAGGAGAATCCTTCGCCCGGCTCAATGCGCTCGAGGGCATTGCACGCTCGCTATTGATGGGGGTAATTCCGCTGTTGGCGCTGGAGGCCCTGGGCTCCAAGGAATTAGTGACCCACGCCTACCTGTTTGCCTCCATCCTGACGCTCGCTATTACGCTCAATTTTGCCACTCTGGAACGCCTGCTGCAGCGGCGCTGGGTGGTGACCCTGGGCGCCGGCTGCACCCTGGTCGCGATGCTGATCCTGTTGTTCGGTGACGGCATGATCATGGCCCTAGGTATCGGTTTGCAACAGGCGTCCGCCTCGCTGTTCTCGGTTTGCCTGTCGCTATACATCATGGACTACATCGGCAAAAAGGAACTGATTTACACCGAAACCAGGCGCATGCTTTACGCGGGCGTCGTCTGGATGGTTGGTCCAATTCTGGGTCTGTGGTTATGGGAAGGTATTGCAGGCTGGGCGCCAATCGTGCTCAGTCTGTTTGGTGCGGGCGCGATGTTGTCCTACTTCTGGTACCTGCGTCTCGGGCATGGACAGGGAATTCAACGGGCGAAATCGCATCCGGCCAGCGTTTTCAAGATCATCCCGCGCTACTTTGGACAACGCGCGCTGCGAATCGCCTACTGGATAACCCTGTCGCGCGCGATATTCTGGGTGACCCTGTTTGTCTACGGCCCTATTTATGTGGTCGAGGCGGGTCTGCCTAACTGGATTGCGGGAGGCCTGCTGTCGCTGGCAAGCGCCCTGTTACTGGTTAGCCCCCTGATACGCCGCCTGGCTAGCCGCATTGGTACCCGGCGCGTCATCCTGTTTGCCCTGATGTTAACTGGCCTGTCAATGGCGATGCTATATGTGCTCGGCGAGGCCAGGCCGATTGGCTTGCTGTTCTGGATTACCGGGGCGCTGGGCGGGGTTACACTCGACGTGCTCGGAAACATCCCCTTCATGCGCATGGTCAAGCCGCGCGAGCGCACCGAGATGACGATGATATTTTCGACCTGGCGCGAGGGTTCGCAGTTATTGACCCCGCTGCTGGTGTCGACGATGCTGCTGTTCGCCCCGTTCGAAACTTTTTACCTGCTGCTCGCGCTATTGCTTAGCGGCGCCGGAATCATGGCTACCTTCCTGCCGCGCCGGCTGTAATCTATGCCTGGGCACCGGTTTTTACCTTGATCACCGCTTCGTGCCAGTCCGCCAGTAACAGGTTACGCTGGCTGGAATCCATGGCCGGATCGAATTCACGCTCGGCCCGCCAGCGGGTCGAGATATCTTCTAGCGAAGTAAACAGGCCGACCTGTAATCCCGCGAGATAAGCGGCGCCGAGCGCGGTGGTTTCGGTTTCCACCGGCCTTTCGACGATAATGTCGAGCATGTCGGCGAGAAACTGGCACAGCCAGTTATTTTGCACCATACCGCCGTCAACCCGCAGGCGCGTTGGTGCGAGGCCGTCTCGACGCTTGGCCTCGAGCAGATCGAAGGTTTGATAGCACACCGATTCCAGCGTGGCACGCACCAGCTCCGCGACCCCGGTATCGCGGGTGATGCCGAAGATGGCGCCGCGCGCGTCGGGGTCCCAGTGCGGCGCGCCGAGGCCGGTGAACGCCGGTACCAGGTAAACGCCCATGTTCGAATCCAGCGATGCGGCCAGCGCCTCGGTTTCATGCGCCGAATCGATGATGCCGATACCGTCGCGCAACCATTGCACCGCCGCGCCGGCGACAAAAATCGAACCCTCGAGCGCGTAAGTCGTTTTGCCGTTCAGTCGGTAACCGACCGTGGTCAGTAACCGGTTACCGGAGGCCAGAGCCTGTTCGCCGGTGTTCAAAATCATGAAACAGCCGGTACCGTAAGTGCTCTTGATCATACCGGGTTCGAAACAGGCCTGGCCTATCAGCGCCGCCTGTTGGTCGCCGGCGACGCCGGCAATGGGAATTTCGGCATCCAGCAGGTTCTTGCTGGTATTCCCGAAATCGGCGGCACAGTCGCGTACTTCGGGTAACAGCGAGTCGGGTATTGTCAGCATGTCGAGCAGCTCGCTATCCCACCGCTGCTGGTGAATGTTGAACATCAGCGTGCGCGATGCGTTGGTGGCATCGGTGGCGTGTACCTTCCCCCCGGTCAGGCGCCAGATCAGGAAACAGTCGATGGTGCCGAAGGCGAGTTCGCCGTTGTCGGCGCGGGCTCGCGCCCCACTGACGTTATCGAGAATCCAGTTGACCTTGGTGCCCGAAAAATAGGGATCGAGCAGTAGGCCGGTCTTTTCGGTCACCATCAATTCATGTCCCTGGCTGCGCAGCGAGTTGCAGTAGTCGGCGGTGCGGCGGTCCTGCCAGACGATGGCGTGATACACCGGTTCACCGCTGGACCGGTCCCAGACCACGGTGGTCTCGCGCTGATTGGTGATGCCGATGGCGGCAATGTCGCGTCGGTCGGCCCGCGCTTTTGCTATCGCCTCGCGCACCACGGCCAGGGTCGTGACCCAGATCTCCTCGGCGTTGTGTTCGACCCAGCCATCCCTTGGAAAATGCTGCGTAAACTCCTGTTGCGCGGTAAACGCGGCATGGCCGGTTTCGTCGAACAGCATGGCGCGTGAGCTGGTCGTGCCCTGGTCGATGCTGAGAATATACTGGCTCATCTAACCCCTCCAAATCATCCAGTTACAACTTCAGGTCGCATCGTCTTTTTCGGACGAAGCGAAGTATTCATCGAAGCGCTTCTTGCCATCGTCACCGAACAGTTTTTCACAGGCTTCGAACAACCCGGCCGATTGACGCAGTGTGGCTTGCGGTACCAGCAGCTCGATCTTGGAACGCCGCCTGAGATAATCTTCGAGCTTTACAATCATTTCGTGTTTTGCGAGGTAAGCGATCTCGCAGCGACGGATGCCGGTATTGTCTATCATCGGTTCGCGCAAACCGGGATTCTGTTCAATCGCTTCGAGCATTGTACTGGCATTTGCCCCGTATCGTCGCCACAGACGCTCGCTCAGAGCCTCGCCGGTGTCCGGGGCTACCAGTTGGTCGAGACCAAGTGCTCGCGCGCGCTCGAAATACGCCTCCTGCTCGCGCCGCCCCGGTTCTCCATACCACTTACCTGCCGGCCGCGAAACCTTCAGGCCGAGCCGAGAAACGCAATCGCTGATCTCGTCACCAACGTTGATACAGTCTGTCAGCTTGCCGCCGAATATGCTGATGTGCCTGTTATCGGCGTCCATTTCGATGACGTGCTTGCGCGATACTTGCCGCAGGTCGGCCGAGGCATCGATGGTTTTGCGGATTGCCAGCGGGCGCACGCCACAGCGCTCGGCGATGATATCTTTCCGGGTTAGCGGTGGGGACAGGTCGAGGCGCGCGTTGATATTCGATAACACGAAATCGCGGTCATCATCGGTTACCTGCGTTACGGGATCCTCGACCGGGGTGTCGGTGGTGCCGATACAGGTTCGGTTCGCCATCGGAATGGCGAAGAACAGGCGCTCGTCGTCGGCAAAAAACGCCAGCACACGATGCGTTTCCGTGATGCGCGGCACCAGCAGGTGTATGCCCTTCGACAGCAGGTGCCGGTGCTCGGTTTCGATGCCGGTGAGCCCGTTATGCTGGTCGACGTAGGCGCCCGCCGCGTTGATCAATACCCGCGCGCGGATACTAAAACGATCGTCGCTGACCTGATCTTTTACCTGGGTGATCCACTGTCCGTTCGAATCCCGCGTCGCGCCCTCCGAGGCAACGTAGTTTGCCGCAACGCAGCCCTTGTCCATTGCGCTGCGCACGAAGTTGAAGACGAAGCGGGCGTCGTTGTCGTGCAAAAAGGCGTCGGAGTACTCCACGCCAGCCGTGCTGATATAGGTGTTCACCAGCGGCTCGAGCCGTTTGATCTGTTTCAGGTTAAGCAGTTTCGGTGTTCGCGTTTTGCCGCGGCCGAGCAGCCAGTAAAGCCAGGTGCTGGCAAGGATAACCAGCGGATGAAAACGAAATTGCCGATTTATGGTCAGTAGAAAGCGAATTTCCTTGACCGTGGATGGAAAACTTTCGAGTAACTCGTTGCGGGATTTACACAGCCCGGATACCAGCCCGAACTCGTAACCTTCCATGTACTTGATTCCGCCCCATACCAGGTTGGAAGACTGCTGGCTGGTGAAACCGGCAAAATCGCGCGCGTCGATCAATGCGACTTTCACGCCGCGTGCCGCCAGCGCGGCGGCCGAGACCGAACCGTTGATGCCGCCACCGACAATGAGCACGTCGAAATCTTCGTTTCTTAGCCGGTCTATGTTGGTATTGCGCAGATCCATTTAGTTTTTAACTTGATAACGAGCGGCTGTTTGCTGGTTTTATCTCAAACCTTCCTGAAGACGAAGACAAACCAGCCAATTGCGAGTGCCAGGGCGCCCCAAAGCGGTGTTCCAATAAAGGCCAGCCAACCCAGGTGAATGAAGCCGGTACCTAGCCACGATAGGAAAAGCCGGTCACCGCGGGTGGTATCGATACCAAACACGCCGCGCCGCGGATTTCCGCCTGGGCTGAATTTTTCCCAGACGCCCATGGTGATGATGGAGCAGACGATTACGATAAAAAACGCGGCCGTGGGCCAGGTCCATGCCATCCAGGATAAATCCATCATGACTTCGCCACCGAATCAAACCCGGCCAAGGGCGAAGCCCTTGGCAATATAATTGCGCACGAAATAGATCACGATCGCACCTGGTATGATCGTTAACGAGCCGGCGGCTGCCAGCAGTCCAAGCTCGTAGCCCGAGGTACTCGCCGTTCGTGTCATCGTCGCCGCTATCGGCTTGGCGTCGACGGACGTCAGGGTTTTCGCCAGCAGTAGTTCCACCCATGAATACATGAAACAGAAAAATGCCGCGACCCCGATACCAGCGGCGATGGTGGGAACAAAGATACGAAGAAAAAACCTCCAGAAAGAATAGCCGTCAAGATAGGCGGTTTCATCGAGTTCCTTGGGAATACCCGACATGAATCCCTCTAGAATCCAGACTGCGAGCGGAATATTGAACAGGCAATGCGCCAGTGCAACCGCAAAATGGGTATCGAACAATTCAATCGCCGAGTAAAGCTGAAAAAACGGCAGCGCGAAAACGGCCGGTGGCGCCATGCGATTGGTCAGTAACCAAAAGAACAGGTGCTTGTCGCCAAGAAAGCGATAACGCGAGAAGGCATAGGCAGCGGGCAGGGCTACCGAGACCGAAATCACGGTGTTGATTACGACGTAGATCAACGAGTTGATATAGCCGTTGTACCAGGTCGGATCGGTAAATATCTTGGTGTAATTAGCCAACGTGAACTGCTGCGGGAAAAAGGAAAACCCGCCGAGTATCTCGTTGGTGGTTTTGAATGACATGGTCAGCAGGCCGTAGATCGGCAACATCAGGAACAGGATATACAGGGTCGGTAGAATCCACTTTTTATTCATAATGTCACTGCGCCTCGTTGCGCATCATGAGGGTATAAAACACCCAGCAAATGAGTAATACCACCAAGAAATATATCAGCGACATCGCCGCCGCTGGACCGAGGTCGAACTGCCCGAGAGCTATCTTGACCAGGTCGATCGACAGAAAGGTGGTGGTATTGCCGGGCCCCCCACCGGTAAGTACGAATGGTTCGGTGTAAATCATGAAGCTGTCCATGAAACGCAACAGGATCGCAATAGTTAGTACGCGCTTCATTTTCGGTAGCTGGATGTAGCGGAAGACCGCCCACCCGGTGGCGCCATCGATGCGAGCTGCCTGGTAGTAGGCATCTGGAATCGAACATAGCCCGGCATAGCACAGTAGTACAATGAGCGAAGTCCAGTGCCAGACATCCATCACTACGGTCGTCATCCAGGCCGAGACAGGCTGCTGGGTAAAATTGTAGTCGAATCCCATCGAGTTCAGTGAGTATCCGAGCAGCCCGATGTCGGGCAGCGCAAATATATTCCACATTGCCCCAACCACGTTCCACGGGATCAAGAGGGGTAGCGCCATCAAAACCAGACAGACCGAAACCCACGGGCCTTTGCGCGGCATCGACAGCGCTACGGCGATGCCGAGGGGAACCTCAATTGCCAGAATCATGCTGGTAAACAGCAGTTGTCGCAGTAGAGAGGCGTGGAATCGTTCGGAACGCAATACCTGTTCGAACCAGGTAACGCCCTCCCAGAAAAAAACGTTATCGCCGAAGGTTTCCTGTAACGAGTAATTGACTACCGTCATCAACGGAATGAAAGCATTAAACGCAACCAGCAGGAGTACCGGCGCCACCAGCCACCAGGCTTTCTGGTTTGTCGATTTACGCATCGCCAGTCTCCACCGCCCAGTCGTCGCAGTAGATCCGAAGATTATCGGGATCGAAGCTAATCATCGGGCTTTCTGCAGGTATTGGTTCATCTTCACTGATTAGCATCTTGATCTGCTCGCTCTCGTGTCTGACGGTCACGACCTGATAACGACCGAGGTCCTCGATCTTTTCGATGGCAACCGGGATGCCGTCATCGCTAAAACTAACAAACTCCGGCCGAATACCGATCTCGAGCTTGCCGCTCAGATCGGTATCGGCTCGATAGCCCGAGGAGAGCAGGTTATTCGCAAAAACCGGGTGGCCATTTTCGATACTGCAGGGCAGCACATTCATTCCCGGCGATCCGATGAAATAGCCAACAAAAGTGTGACTGGGCCGGCTGAACAATTCTACCGGAGTGCCAACCTGGACCACGGTGCCATCGTGCATAACGACAACCTTATCGGCAAACGTCAGCGCTTCGACCTGGTCATGGGTGACATAAATCATCGTAACACCGAGCTGTTGGTGCAGTTCCTTGAGCTTGGAGCGCAATTGCCATTTCAGGTGAGGATCGATTACCGTCAACGGCTCGTCAAACAGGATCGCGTTGACGTCCTCACGCACCAGCCCGCGCCCCAGCGAAATTTTTTGCTTGCCATCAGCGGTTAGTCCGGCCGCGCGTTGATGTAATCGGCCCGACAAATCCAGCATCTCGGCAATTTCGGTGACCCTCTCCTTGACGCGGGCCTCCGGCATATGCCGGTTTCGCAATGGAAACGCCAGGTTATCGAACACGGTCATGGTGTCGTACACCACCGGAAACTGGAAAACCTGTGCGATGTGTCGTTCCGCGGTGGGCAGGCGGGTGACGTCATCATGGTTAAACAAGATTGAACCTTCGGACGGCGTCAGTAAGCCGGAAATAATATTGAGCAGGGTGGTTTTGCCGCAACCGGAAGGCCCAAGCAAGGCGTAAGCACCGCCGTTTTCCCAGACCTGGTTGACTTCCTTAAGCGCGTATTCCTGGGGTTGCCCTGCCGGCTGCGGGTAGGCGTGGCGTACATCCTTAAATTCTATTCGAGACACTCTACACCCCGGAATCGATTAATTTTTCATTGGCATCGAAGTAGAAACAGCGCTCGGCATCGAAGAAAAATGCGGCACTTTGACCAAATCCGAAACTGTGTACACCATGGGCCTCGCTGACCCAGTTGTTGCCTTCGATATTGACGCGAATGATGCTTTCCGATCCGCTGATTTCGGCGATCTGAACTTGCCCGTTTACCTTGACCCCGCCGAACTCAGGCGACAAGTGGTGGGGTCTTAATCCGATCTTGTATTTTCCGTCGGGCATGCCGGCGAGCTTCGAAGGAACCTTCCAGCTGACCGTATCATTCAGGTAAGCAGTATTTCCACGTTTTTCGATAGTAGCGATATTGACCGGAGGGTCCGAGAACACCCGCGCACTTTCCAGGTTCCTGGGTTGTCGATAAATTGTCGAGGTTTGCCCAAACTGGACGACCCGGCCTTCGTTAAGCGTGGCAGTGTATCCACCCAGCATCAAGGCTTCGAGCGGCTCGCTGGTGGCATAGACCACAGTTGCCCCGGTGTCGGCGAACATGCGCGGCAACTCGTCGCGTAATTCCTCGCGCAGCTTGTAGTCGAGATTGGCTAGCGGCTCGTCGAGTAGTACGAGTTCGGCTCCTTTCACCAGAGCGCGAGCGAGCGCTGTCCGCTGCTGTTGGCCACCAGAAAGTTCGCTGGGCAAACGATCCAGCATCGGTGTCAGTTTCAGCAGATCGGCAAAGCGCCGCACTTTTTCGTCGATTTCGTTTCGTGGTAAGCCGGCCACTTTCAGCGGCGAGGCGATGTTGTCGTAGACAGTGAAACTGGGGTAATTGATAAATGCCTGGTACACCATCGCGACACTGCGTTTCTGTACCGGTATGCCGGTAACATTTTCTCCGTTGACTCGAAGTTCGCCGGTAGTGGGTTTTTCGAGGCCAGCCATTAATCGCATCAGGGTCGTTTTACCGCTGAGCGTGGTACCGAGCAGAATATTGAACTGGCCTGCCTCTAGCGACAGGTCGGTTGTATAAATATGCGTTTCGGCGCCTACCCGGAGCGAGATATTGTGCATCTCGATCGTCATTTACGCTTGCTCCATGGAAGCTTGCTGTACTTTCGGAGGGGTAACGACTTCGAGTTGTACTCCGTGCTGCTGGCAAAGCGTCACCGCGTCATCCGGGATGCCTGCATCGGTTACCAGCGTCTCAATATCTGACAGGTCCCCGATGCGTATTGGTGCCCGGCGTTCGAACTTCAGCGAGTCGGTCACCAGGATCACCGAGCGGGCGTGGGCAATAATAGCTCGGGTTACCCGGACTTCCTTCAGGTCGAAATCAAATAGCTCGCCTTCGTTGTCGATTGCCGAACAACCAATAATGGCGTAGTCCACCTTGAAGTTGTCGATAAACTCTTCGGCGCTTGAGCCGACAATGCCGCCGTCGCTGCGCCGAACCGCGCCTCCAGTAATCATTACCTCGAGGCCCGGAACGGGCCACAGCATACTCGCAACGTTGATATTGTTGGTTATAACCAGCATTCCCTTGTGCTGATCCAGATATTCCGCAACACGTTCGGTGGTGGTGCCGATATTGATGAACAGCGATGAGTTATTGGGTAACAGTTCAGCCGCGCGTCGAGCAATATCGGATTTCTCCTCGGCCATTAGGATTTTGCGGGCTCCGTAACCGAGGTTTTCCACGTTGTCCTTGACGACTGCACCGCCGTGGACTCGCTGTAGCAGCTGCAGTTCGTACAACTGATTCAGATCGCGTCGAATAGTTTGCGGCGTAACCTGCAAGTGGCTGGATAGTCGATCCACCTGCACCGATCCATGTTCCCGGATGTAATCGAGAATCAGGCTCTGCCGTCTGCTGATTTCAATGTTCATCAATATTCACGCCACCGGGTCACCTGCCTTGATGGCCGGGGCCCTGCTGCTGCAGGACCCCGGGTATCAGGTCACCTTTAGTTGAGGCGCCAGGCCGTCAATTAGTCCAGCGTTTGATCAACTCGTCGTAATTAACGGTTTCGCCCTTCGGCTTTTCGTTAACCTTGGCTTTTGGTGAGCCTGGTTGATTCAGCCAGTATGAAGCATCCTTTTCCTCATTCAGGCGCGGACCGCAGCCGCCGTAGGTGCCGGCTTTTTCATCCGCAGATTGCATCCGTGACATGACCAGGTCCATTTCACCGGCCAGGCGGTCCATGGCCTGTTGCGGGGTGAAGGCGCCCGAGTTAACGTCCCCGATTTGCTGCCACCAAATCTGCGCCAGCTTCGGATAGTCAGGCACGTTGACGCCTGTTGGCGACCACAGAACTCGATCGGGTGAGCGGTAAAACTCGACCAGGCCTCCCAGCTTAGGTGCGCGATCGGTAAATGACTGATGATTGATTGAGCTGTCGCGGATAAAGGTCAGGCCAACATGGCTCTTCTTGACGTCAACGGTTTTTGAAACCACGAACTGGGCGTATAGCCAGGCTGCTTTGCGGCGATCCACCGGAGTCGATTTGAACAGTGTCCATGATCCCGCGTCCTGGTAGCCGAGTTTCTGGCCTTTCACCCAGTAGGGTCCATGGGGTGAGGGTGCCATCCGCCATAATGGGTTACCATCGCCATCGACGGTATTGTTACCGGCGCTCTTCGGCGCCACCATGGATGCGGTGAACGCGGTGTACCAGAAGATTTGCTGGGCCACATTGCCCTGCGAAAGTGCCGGTAAAGACTGGTAGAAGTCATAGCTGGCGGCGCCGGGAGGCGCGTACTTGCGTAACCATTCATCCCATTTACGAATTGCGTAGACGGCAGCCGGGCCGTTGGCAGCCCCGCCACGCGTTACCGACGCGCCGACAGGATTACAGGTACCCGGTTCCATACGGATACCCCACTCGTCGACGGGCACGCCGTTCGGTAAACCCTTACTGCCGGCGCCGGCCATCGACAGCCAGGCATCGGTCATGCGCCAGCCGAGGTCGGGCGCACGTTTACCGTAGTCCATATGGCCGTAAACCGTGACGCCGTCGATTTCCTTGACGTGTACCGAGAAGAACTCGGCGATATCCTCGTAGGCTGACCAGTTGACCGGAACGCCCAGATCGTAGCCGTACATGCTTTTGAATTCCTGTTTCAGGTCGGCGCGATCGAACCAGTCCTTCCTGAACCAGTAAAGATTGGCGAATTGTTGATCGGGTAACTGATACAGTTTGCCGTCAGGCCCGGTGGTAAACGATTTACCAATGAAATCATCGACATCAAGCATTGGGTTGGTGACGTCCTTGCCTTCGCCCGCCATCCAGTCAGAAAGGTTGATGGCCAGCTGCAGGCGCGAGTGGGTGCCGATCAGGTCTGAATCGTTGATATAGGCGTCGTACAGATTTCGGTTGGTCTGCATCTGGGTCTGAACCGCCTGTACCACTTCGCCTTCACCTAGCAACTGGTGGTTGACCTTGATTCCGGTAATTTCCTCGAAGGCCCTGGCGAGTGTCTTGGATTCGTATTCATGGGTTGGAATGGTTTCTGATAATACGTTGATCTCCATTCCCTTGAACGGTTTGGCCGCATTGATAAACCATTCCATTTCTTTCATCTGGTCCGACTTGGACAGCGACGAGGGCTGGAATTCGTTGTTTACCCAATTTTCGGCTTCCGCCATGCCGGCATAGGCCGATTGCGTGCATAAGGCGGCAACCGCGGCTAACAGCGCGAGCTTCTTGAACATGAGTGTTCCTCCGTAATTTATGTTTATTGGTTGCATCGACAAGCCCGGTGAATCTACGCTTCGATTTTCAGCTTGTCAAATAATCCTTTTCGTATTGTTCGAAATAATGTTCATTTGATTAATTTTTTTTCGTTTCGGTTTAAAGCTAATCCATGGTTTTCTCCCGTAAATGCACTATCCATTGATGTTTCAAGCCTTTATGATCGGAATATGTCGAATACCAAGCATCTACTGATAGTTGCGCACAACCCGTCGCCCAATACGCAAAAACTGGTAGACGCCACGATGCGCGGCGCGCGCCACGAGGATATCGACGGCGTTAGCGTAAAGTATATTCCGCCGCTGCAGGCAGTTGCCGACGACGTGCTCCGGGCGGATGCGATCATACTCGGCACGACCGAGAATTTCGGTTACATGAGCGGCGCGCTGAAGGATTTTTTCGACCGCATTTACTACCCCTGCCTGGAGCGGACCGAGGCGATGCCTTATGCCGCCTACATTCGGGCCGGACTCGACGGTACCGGCACTAAAATAGCGATCGGCAAGATAACGACGGGGCTGAAATGGAAGCCGGTGCAGGAACCGATGATTCTGCACGGCGAGTATCGGCCCGATTTTGAAGATCAGTGTGAAGAGTTGGGCATGTTGATGGCGGCCAGCCTGGAGTCGGGGATTATCTAGTCCGAAGCCGAGCGGTTACCCGCGTGCAGGCACTTGTTGCGGCAGCAGCTTCACGGGGTCATTTCGATTCCTCGGACCACCGCGCAAGGCTTCGCCTTGCGGCAGGAATCTTATAATATGCCGTTGTTACAAGATCCCCGTTTGCACGGGGATGACATTCAAACCGGGGGATTTTAATGGCAAATTTCGAAGGTAAAAAAGCAATCGTGCTGGGCGGTACCTCGGGTATCGGGCTTGCGACAACCGAGATGCTGCGCGACGGCGGCGCCGAAGTGATCGCTGGCGGCCGCAGTGAGCGCGAAATCGACGGGGTCGAATGCGTGCAGGTCGACGTGCTGGATCGCGCCGCACTGAGCGACCTGTTCGAGAAGAACCACGGCTTCGACTATCTCGTCAACGCGGCCACCGGCGGGCCGCGCGCGATCGGCCCCTTCCTCGAAATGGACCTCGATGGTTTTCAGGGTTCTTTCGCGAAGCTCTGGGGCTATGTCAATAGCGTGCGTCTCGGTGTGCCGCATATGTCAGCGCGCGGCGCGGTGGTTTTGTTCAGTGGTTATCCCGCGCGCAAGTATCGCCCGGGCACGCTCGCCATCGGCAGCGTGGGGGGTTCGGTCGAGGCATTTATTCACCTGGTCGCCAACGAAATCAGCCCGGTACGGATCAACGGCGTCTGCCCCGGGCTGATCGACACCCCGATGTCGCCGCTCGAGGGTGACGAACGGCGCGAGTATTACGAAAAGGGTACGGCGGGACATTTGATTGCGCGTGCCGGCACCGCGGAGGAGTGTGCCAGCGCCGCGATTTTCCTGCTCGAGAATGAATTCGTTACCGGCACGATCATCGATGTCGACGGCGGTGCCATCGTCACATGAGCTTCGACAAGATCAGTCAGCTGCTGACCGGGGACACGCCGGGGCGTAGCACGGAGCTGACCTGGTTTCGTATCGGGCCGCAAAACGCTGCGAAAAAAGTATACCTGCAGGCTGCGCTGCACGCCGACGAACAACCCGGTATCCTGATTCTGCATCACCTGATGCGGTTATTGCGCACTGCCGACGCCGCGGGCGAACTCGAGGCGCAATTCGTGCTGTTCCCGATGGTTAATCCGCTCGGCATGGGCGACATCGAGTTCGGTCAACACCAGGGCCGTTACAATCGCGGCACCGGGGTCAACCACAATCGGGGCTGGCCGGTGTTGTACGACGCGCTGGGTGCCGGGCTCCTGAATAGACTGGGTCCCGATCCGGTAGAGAACGTGAGCATCGTGCGGGCAGCATTGAACGAATGGGTCGAAACACTGCCCGGGATCACCGCGTTCGAGCAATGGCGCCAGTGCGTCATGCGCGAGGCCTGCAGCGCCGATTTCGTGTTCGACCTGCACTGCGACAATGATTCGCTGATGCATATCTTTTCGATCCCGCAGCTGCAGCAAAACATGCAGCGTCTGGCCGACCGGATCGGCGCCGCCGCTACGATGCTGGCCGAAGATAGCGGCGGGGGCTCGTTCGACGAAGTCTGGCCCGCCCTCTGGCTGCGACTTGCGCGCGAGTGTCCCGATAAGCCACTGCCGCTGCCGGTAGTTTCCTGCACGCTGGAATATCGCGGCAAGTTCGATACTTTCGACGCCCTGAATCGCCAGGATGCGGAAAACCTGTATGGTTATTTCCAGGAGGAAGGGTTGGTTACCGGCAAACCGATCGGCAATAAAAGTAACGCGCCGGCGCCGACCGATCTGCGCGCCACCGAGTACCTGCGCGCGCCGCAGGCGGGTTTGCTCGCCTACTGCGTGGAGTTGGGTGACGAGGTCAGCAAAGGCGATCGCATTGCCGACCTGCTCCTGCTCGATGGTGACGATGCTTTTGTCGAGCGCATCCCGCTGTTGGCGGGCACCACGGGGCGGGTGATTTCGCGTGCCACCACCAAGTACGTCTGGCGCAACGCCAATATTGCCAAGATTGTCGGCAGCGAGATTCTCGAATCGCGCGGAGACTACCTGCTAAGCGACTAGCGTTCCTGTTGCGGACTCCAGTCCTGGTTCGGCAGGTGCTCGTCGGCATGCAGCCAGCTCGGCTTTTCCTCGATAAAACTGTGGTTCGTCGGCACGGTTTGCTCGAGATCGTCGAACAGCCCCAGGTGCAGGTGGATTTCATCGGGCCGGCTGTCGACCTCGAATGAAACCGGCGAGCCGCACTGACCGCAAAAGCTGCGCGTGACGCCATCCGCGGTAGTATATCGGCTCGGTGTCGCGCCGCTAAACAGGACCTGCTCCGGCCGGAAACCGGCAAAGGTCGTCATCACCGAGCCGCTGGCGCGGCGGCAGGATTCGCAGTGGCAATGCCCGATCCATTCGGATTCGCCCTCGATTTCGAATTTGACGGCGCCGCAATAACAATGCCCGCTCAGTTTATGCTCGCTCATAGTTTGCCTCCTTGCCGAGATGATACGCTAATCCTGGGCCGCCCGGTAAAACTGTCATTGGCGCGCGAGCGCTGGCCGGGCGTTCCGTGACCTCGACTCGGTCACTTGATATGCGATTTAAGCACGAAGTCTTCGAGCTGCTTGTCGATGCCAAGCACGTGCAGCTTGAGCCACTTGTAGAGAAAGTCGGATAACGAAATTTGAAGCGATTCGTGCATCGAGGGGTCGGTTTCCATCATCGCCTCGAGCTCCTCACGGAAGCGGTTGTGTGCCTCGAAATGGGCATCGGCATGCGGATAGTCGAGCTCCCGCATGTAGGCTTCTTCGAGGATGAAATGATGCTCGGCGTAAAGCTTCAGTCGAACCAGGATATCGGAATCGAACGGCACTTCCTTGATTTTTTCGATCAGGTCGAACAGCGCCTGGTGTTGCGTGTCCTGCCAGATGATGTCGCTGGTTTTTTGCATGCTGTACCCCCTCCGCCCCAGGTTATGTCGATTCACCTTAATTTAAAAAGCGAACGACGGTTTTGATATCGATCAATCAGCGGTGGGGCAGGTCAGGTTGAGCAGGCTGCGATAAAAGTCGCAGAATCGATTCGGAGTTATGGCAAGGAGGGGTTGAAAGACATGATCCCGAGCGCCGTGCTGATTAGCGGTTTGGCGGTTTCTGGATCGTTGTACAGGAACAGCGTGTAGGCATCGGCCTGGTCGTTTTTATGCATCCCCAGCAGGATCGCGTTTTTGTACTCGCTGGAAAACTGCGGATCCACGTCGAAGGCGGCGACCGCGGCCCACTGGGCGTTGAACTTTTCCTTGGCTTCGGCCTCGCTGAGGGTGTTGCTCGACGTGTCGTTGTTCGCCGCCAGGTGCTGGGTCAGCGATTCGAACAGCAGCGGGAACAGGTGATTGGGCTCGGGTGCGGCGTTGTGCGGATCGTTGTACTCGATTTCGATTCGGCCGAGCGGCCGCACGATGAAACGTAATTCAAGCGCGCCGGATTCATGCCGCATCGCGTGCTCGTATGCCAGCACCGGATTCTGCTGAATCGGAACATCGTTAAAGGCCTGGCGCGACTCGACATTCAAACCGGATTCCTCCAGCAGCCGATCGAAAAGCTGCCGCGATACAGTTTCCGTGGCCGCGACCACGGAAATACAAACCGCGAGCAGGCTTAGTAAAAATAGACAGCGTGGTGTTCTCATGACAGATCCGGATCCCATTGCTTCAGCATGTCGCGTGCCATCTCGGCCCAGCTTTCCTCAGGGTTCAGGGTCAGGAAATGTTCAAGGTCGCCAATCGCCTTGTCACGCTGCCCCAGAGCTTCGTAGGTCGATGCGCGATTGAAATAAGCCGCGGGTACGGCGGGTTCGAGCTCGACGCAGCGATTGAAATCGGCCAGCGCGAGGTCGTATTTCTCGGCCTCGAATAACAGACTGCCGCGATTAAAGTAAGCCGCGACCGAATTCGGAGCGATTTCGATTGCGCCGTCGAGATCCCGCCGTGCCTCGTCGTTACGTCCGAACTGGCGGTAGGCTTGCGCGCGATTGATCAGCAGGACCGCATCGTGCGGATTGAGTTCGATCGCGCGGTTGAGATCGGCCAGCGCCAGACTGGATTGTTGCTGCTGCAGGAACATGCTCGCGCGAATACTCAGCAGCATAACGTCGTCGGGATACTTGCCGATTGCCTCGTTGAGCGTTTCCACCGCCAGTTCCGGGCGGCCTTCGTCGAAGTGCTGCAGCGCAACCTGCGCCATCTTGTCCGCGCTCAGGCTGGCGTGCGGGTCGGACTGCCGGTGCGCGCCTGAAACATTCGTCCTGGGCGGTGATTCGAGGAAGGCTTTCAAATCCTCGCTTTGTTCGCCTTCCTCGACTACCGAAACCTTATCGTTGTCGCAGCCACCGAGCACGAGGGCCAGCATCCCTGCCGTAACCCATCTCGCGGCGTGCTGCCGCATTTTCCCTGTATTCACGCCTGGCTTACTGTTTCGACTTGCTGTAAGCCTTCAGCATCTTGTTCATCAACTCGATGTGCTCAGCGTCGTTCAGGCTGCCGGGCTCGGAGACCTTCGACCAGAGTTCGGCGTTGGTCATTTCGCGGTGGCAACCCATACACAGGCCGGTGCGGTCCATCGCGTCACGCACTTCCTGTGGCAGCGCGCGTGACAGCGGCCAGTGTGAGCCGACGGTCTGCGTCTGCTGGCCGTCCTTGATGATCGTCGACAGATCGAAATCGAGGGCCTCGATTTTCTGAATCTGGATCTGATAGTTGGACGGAATCGGCTTGCCGTTACGCTGGTCGATCAAATCCTCGATCACGTTTTCGGTATAACGCAGCTGGAACACGCCGCCGGAGATACCGTAACCCTGAGCCTTCGGGTTGTCATGGCAGCTCTCGCAGGTACGTGCTTTACGCTGCGCCGAGTGTGGCTGTACCGGTGCCATGTCGATACCCAGCGGCACGCGCTCCTGTCCCAGTTCCTCTTGCTCGTCGTAAGCGAGCGCGATCTGGTTGTGCGCCACGGTGCTGCCGTCGCGCGCGCGCACGGTCCAGATGACCTGGCAGCCGGGCATCAGCGGGGTTACGCGGCCTTCGCCGTTGATTCCGAGCACCGGCTCTTCCCAGCGCAGGTAGGAGCGGGTTTCGGAAACCTTGCCCGGGCTCTTGATGCCACCGACGCCGAGCGGCGATTCAGCGGTGGAACCGTCGGGATTGCGCGCCGAGCCGGATGCGATCCAGTCGGTATCCATCTTCGGCTTGCCGTTCTTGTCCGGACCATAGTCGACGTCGACGTGGCAGCCGTAACACTGCGGTACCCAGGAAGCATGGCAGGCGTAACATTCGAGACTCTCGGCGTGCTTCTTGACACTCGCCATCGCCACCATCGCCTGCGAGTTGCGCCAGGCGTCATCCTGTGCCAGTTGTTTCAGCAACGGCACCTTGAAATCGATACCGGTGGCCGAGTGCATGACGACCGTATCGCCATCCTTGACCACGTTGCCGTAGGGATTGCCGCGGGCACTCAGCAGGTAGCCGTCCTTCTTGTCGTAAGTCGTGGCGAAGCGCGCGGTTTCGTTCAGCGGAGTGTCCGCCAGTCCGCGCGGCGCATTACCGATGTTCTTGGCAAATTCCTCGCCGTGACCGAGCGGCAGCTCCCACGGGAACTGTTCCGGCGTGCCGTGGCAGTCCTGGCATTCGACTTCGACCTGTGCCAGCGTCGTGCCGGGGATATTGCCGTCGCCGTGCATGTCGATCGTGGTGTGACAATCCTGGCATAGCAGTCCACCCTGCGGATTTTCCGGACGACTCTTGATCTGGTGGTGCAGGTCGTCGGAAATGAACAGGTAGTTCTTGGTGTGCAGTTTTGGCTGTTTGCCGCCGGTCGGGCTATACGGCGAACCGTACGGGAATTCCATCAGGCCCTGGTAAGTCACGCCGATGCGTTTGCCGCGGTTGTGGCAAGAGTTACAGGTTTCGACCGGGATACCGGAATAGGTAATATCTCCGACCGTAACCTTGGATTTACGCGTGGCCTGGATCTGGTGTGTCAGCATGTGGCCTTTCTGCGTCTTGTCGATGGTCGGATCACCGCCCTCGTAAATGCCCTCGTTGCCGTAGGGGATATGGCAGGACGAGCAGCCCTGACCACGGTAATCGCCGCGACGCTCGCGGCCCTTGACGGTCACGTGGCAGCGCTGGCACTGTTGGCGCTGGTAGGTGAAGCCGGCCAGCTTCGGATCTTTTTCAATCTCTTCGACGCTGGGTTGCGGAATCTGCTCGAGTTCGGTCGGGAACTGTTCCTGGTGCGCCGAAATCATGTCCTTCATGTAGGCCTTGTAGGCATCGGTACCGACCGACGGAACGGGACCGTCACCGTCCTTGACCGCATAGTTGCCCCACGGCACCTTGTGATTCATGACCTCGGGGATACCCCAGGTGTGCAGGTTACCCTGAATTTTGCCGGCCTCGGTGTTCATCAAAGATTTTTCCAGGCGCTCCTCGTAGCCGGCGTGGCAGGCTGACTGGCCGCAGGTGAATTTATTGATGTCCATCGCCCCGGGATCGGGGTAAAAGGTTTGCGGCCCGCGCGAGGTAATCAGGGATTGCGGCGAATCCTTGTGCGCCGCTTCGACCGTGGTTGCGGTGGGATCACCGCCGTGACACAGCACACAACCCTCCGGGTCGCCGTGCTGCGCGCTGATCGACTTGATCATGATCATCATCGTGCTGTCATCGGCGCGGATGTCTTCGATACCGTTGTGGCAGGAGATACAGCCCGAATCCGCCGCAACCGCGCTGTTGGCGCTCATTACGAAGAGTGGAAAGAAAAGAATTACCCCGATAGTTCTGCAGAATTTATTCATTTTTAGGTCCTTATATAGGCCGTCGTTTTTATACCCCGTCAGCGAATGTGCACGCTTCGCCGATAGAAGCAGGCTACAGGATGAAATTTGACTTTTTCTTGATTCGTGTCAAGTAAGTCCCGATAGTGAGATTATGTTTTCATTTTTGGGAAAATACGCTGCCACGGTGCAGCGTAAGATATCTCTGCTCGCAAGCAGGGCAGGAAAGCGATGTTTCCCGGTTATTTAGGGAAAGCATCGCTCATCGGGTGGGTTTACTTATGCCCTGGTGAACTCGCGGCAGGCGGCGTCGAGACCGCGCAGCGATTCTTCGAGATCCAGCTCGGTGTGCACCGTGGAGACGAAACGCCGCACCCCCGGTAATACGTACTGCCCCCGTTTCATCAGCAGGGTATCGAGCCTGCGCATCGCGGCCTGGTCGCTGGCGAGTACGTCGGCCTGGTTGCGCGGGGTCCTGTCCATGAACAGGATTTGCCACAGCGAGCCGGTATGTTCGGCAATTGCCGGAATAGCGTGCTGGTCGAGAATTTTCTGGGTTTCGCGACAGAGGTCGTCGGCGAAGCCATTCATACTGTCATAGACGCCCGGCTTGCCGAGCTCGTCGAGCATCGCCATGGTTGCGGCCGCGGCCACCGGGTTACCGTGCAGCGTGCCGTTGAAATAGGTGCGTCGGCGCGCCCGGCGATACAGGATAGGGGGCCGCCGCCGCCGACCACCTTGCCGTGCGTCGACAGGTCTGGCTTGACGTCGTACCACTGCTGCGCCCCGCCGTAGCACAGGCGAAACCCGGTTACGACCTCGTCCATGATGAACAGGATGTCGTATTCGTCGCAGATTTCGCGGATACCGTGCAGGAACTCGGGTTCGGCCGGGATAATGCGCTGCACCGGTTCGGCGAAAATCGCGGCGATATCGGCATGGTGCTCGGCGACGATCTTGCGCAGAGTTGCCAGGTCGTTGTAAGGGCAGACCAGCATCGTCGATACGGTCGCCTCGGGCTGGCCGTAAGAGTCGGGCGTACCCTGCGGGTAGTTGCCGGTTTCCTTCGGGAAGGTGGAAACGATCGCGTAGTCGTGGTTGCCGTGATAGGCGCCCTCGAACTTGAGAATCTTGCTGCGGCCGGTGAACGCGCGCGCCAGCCGCATCGAGTAGGCGGTCGCTTCCGACCCGGTGGTGGCGTAGGCGATCTTCTCGGCGCAGGGGATATCGTTGACCAGGCGCTCGGCGAGCATCACCGCGACGTCGTTCAACGAGCCGAACATGTGCGCGCCGCGATCGAGCTGCGCCTTCGAGGCTTCGACCACGGCCGGATGCGAGTGGCCGAGGATCAGCGCGCCGGCACCGCCGACGTAATCGATGTACTCGTTGCCGTCGACGTCCCACAGGCGGGAGCCCTTGCCGTGCGAGTAAATCAGGCGAATATCGTCGGCCAGCGAATAGCTGCCGAGGCCTGAGCCGGGCAGTACCCGGTCGGCGATTTCGAAAAGTTCGCTCTGGGTGGCGGCGCCGGAGGGTCATTCAACTGGGATGCTAAAAATGTGATTTTTTTGCGAGAACAAGGAAGGGTCGCGCGCAAAACCGGAGCGTATGTGGAAATACGTGAGGATTTGAGCACGGCCCTGACGCGGTTATCGTGAAAAAAGCGCATTTTTAGTCGACGGCGGCGCGCAGCCACTCGTGTAGCTTGTATATGGGTAACTCGTTGTTGATACCGCCGTCGGGATTCAGCACCAGCGGGCCGGGTTTGTAGCCGCGCGAGTTAAGGCCGCGCTGGACCTCCCTGACGATATCCAGGTCTTCCTGGAAGGTGGTTTCGCGATCGTTGTCGATGACTTTTTGTAGCGTGTCGTCGACTTCGCCGTCGTTGGAATAAAAACTGCGAAACACGCGCACGTCGTCGACCGCGAGCGGCCGCCAGGAGAAGCTGTTGACGACCCCGCCCGGATAGAACTGAATCGATGTCGCCGGCCACAGGAAAAAGCTGCCGTAATCCGCGCCGCTGGTGTCGTACCAGGCCTCGTCGCTGTGCGTGGGCTTGGACGTATGATGCAGCACCT
>JAACFA010000009.1 GCA_009937625.1 Gammaproteobacteria bacterium
TTTTTAATTATGGCCGTGATGAACGCCGCGGTGGCGATATTCATCTTTATGCTGGTGCCCGAATTCATCATGCGCCTGTTAATCTGGCTGCTGGTGCACAGCTTCTATAGAGTCCACAGGATCGGGCTCGAGAAAATCCCCGACGAAGGGCCCGCACTGTTAGTCTGCAACCACGTCAGTTTTATCGACGCGCTGGTGCTGGCAGGTTGCATTCGGCGCCCGATCCGCTTCGTTATGTACTACCGCATTTTCCAGCTTCCACTACTTTCGTTTATCTTCAGAACGGCGAACGCTATCCCGATCGCGGGTGCGCGCGAGGACCCGGAGATGATGGAGCGCGCCTTCGATCAGGTCAGCAGCGCGCTGCAACAGGATGAAATAGTATGCATTTTCCCCGAGGGCAAGTTGACCGAGGACGGGGAAATTAACACCTTCAAGCCGGGTGTTAGCCGCATTCTGCAGCGCGACCCGGTACCCGTAATACCGCTGGCACTACGCGGTTTGTGGGGCAGCTTTTTCAGCCGCGCTTACGGCAGTGCGATGTCACGCCTGTTGCCGCGTGGCATGTTAAGCCGTATCGAACTGGTTGGCGGTGACGTAATCGATGCTGGCAACGCCACGCCCGAACGCTTGCGGCAGCAGGTAATGGCGTTACGCGGCAGCCGGCGCTAGTCACCCATCATCAACGACGGATTGTGACCCAGTAGTCTGGTGAGAAACTTGCACACCGCATCGACGCGCGCCACATGGCGCAAGTCTTCGTGCACCAGCAACCAGTAAGTACGCTCGACCGAAATCTGTTGCGGCAAAACCACCTGCAGACGCGGCTCGGTCTGCGCCATGAAACAGTGCACCAGGCCGAGCCCGATACCGTCGAGTATCGCGTTGAATTGCGCGCTGACGTTGGTGCTGCGGAATACCACGTGGGCATTCTTGATTGTATTGTCGAAAAACCGTAACTCCGGCATTTCGATCAGATCGTCAATATACGAGACAAAGTCGTGCCCGGCCAGGTCTTCGGCATCGTTTATCGGAGGGTGGTTGGCGAGGTAGTCGCGCGCAGCGTAGAGTCGCAAGCGGTAATCGCAAAGTTTCCAGGCGATCAGACGACCGCTTTCCGGGCGGGAAAAACTAATCGCGATATCCGCCTCGCGCTTGGACAGGCTCATTCGCCGGGTTTCTGCTACCAGCTCGATTTCGATATCCGGATGCTCGCTGCGGAAGCCGGCGACATGGCGCGCAATCACCTGCGAACCCAGAGCCTCGGGCGTCGCAACCCGCACCGTGCCCCCGAGGCGTGCATCCTTGCCGGCTATCTCCTGGTATAGCTGGTTCGACCGGGTTTCAATCTGCTCCGCCAACGGCAACAGGCGCAGTCCCGCATCGGTTAACTGGTAACCGTTCGGTGACTTATCGAACAGGCGCACATCGAGCTGCTTTTCGAGCGTGGTTATCCGCCGGCTGACGGTAGTATGATCGACATGCAGGCGCGCCGCGGCGCGCAACAGCTTGCCTTGCCTCGACAGCTCCAGGAAATATCGCAAATCGTTCCAGTTGTACATGGTTTATTTATCGATACGAATTGATCGACGGTCACCCCGGTATCCGGCCTGAACGATTTTGGAGCGCCCGACTTCTGTGTATTTTTGCACAATGGTTGTGGATTTCGCACTATATATTTGCAGAAATATCTTGTCTATACTGCGCTTCCGCTAATCGATCAATCCTCATTCATACGGAGTCATCATGAGCCAGCCAGCCGCAGCCGTTTCCCCCGAAATTACCCAGTTGACCCACTTTATCAACGGCGAACATGTCGCCGGCAACAGCGGTCGTTTCGGTGACGTTTTCAATCCAACCATGGGCGTAAAGACCAGCGAAGCTCCGCTGGCGTCGAAAGCCGAGGTCGAAGCCGCGATCACGGTTGCCGAGCAGGCCTTCCCCGACTGGGCCGCGACTTCAGTGCTGCAGCGCTCGCGCATCATGGCGCGTTACGTGCAGTTGCTTTACAAGCACCAGGAAGAGCTGGCGACGCTGGTTTCCAAAGAGCATGGCAAGGTCATCGAGGACGCCATGGGCTCCGTACTGCGCGGCATAGAAGTCGCCGAATTTGCCTGTGGCGCACCGCATGCGCAGAAGGGCGAGTTTTCCGACAACGTCTCGCGCGGCATCGATATCTACTCGATGCGCAAGCCGCTCGGAGTGGTTGCAGGTATCACGCCGTTCAACTTTCCGGCGATGATTCCGCTATGGATGGCAGGCATGGCTCTGATTACCGGTAACACCGTGGTGCTAAAACCCTCGGAGAAGGACCCCTCCTGCCCGTTGCGCCTGGCCGAGCTCTTTATCGAAGCCGGTGGCCCGCCCGGAGTTTTCAACGTGGTCAACGGTGACAAGGAAGCCGTCGATACTCTGCTCGAGGATGAGCGCGTCAAGGCGATCAGTTTTGTCGGCTCGACCCCGATCGCAAAATACGTTTACGCTACGGCTACCGCGAACGGCAAACGCTGCCAGGCAATGGGCGGCGCCAAGAATCACATGCTTATCCTGCCCGATGCCGATCTCGAAGACGTCGCCAACGCGCTGATGGGTGCGGCTTACGGCTCGGCCGGCGAACGCTGCATGGCTATCTCGGTCGGTGTCTGTATCGGCGACGAGGTCGCAGACAGGCTGATCGAAATTCTCAAACCACGAGTCGAGGCCTTGCGCATCGGTGCGAGCCTGGACCGCGGTCTCGAAATGGGCCCGCTGGTGACCAGGGAGCATCGCGAAAAAGTCATGAACTACATCCAGATGGCGCAGGACGAGGGATCGCGCCTGGTGGTTGACGGGCGCGACTTCGTTTGCGAGAGTCACGAGAATGGCTACTTTCTGGGCGGCTCACTGATCGACAACGTCAAGCCGCACATGCAGTCCTACCAGGAAGAAATTTTCGGCCCGGTGCTGCAAATCATGCGCGTGGGATCGTTCGAGGAGGGTGCGGCGCTCGCCACCGATCACCCCTATGGTAATGGCACCTCTATATTTACCCGCAATGGCGCCGCCGCCCGCACCTTCGCCGACAAGGTCGAAGTCGGCATGGTCGGTATCAACGTCCCGATCCCGGTACCGCTCGCCTTTCATAGCTTTGGCGGCTGGAAGTCGTCAGCCTTTGGCGACCACAACCAGTACGGCATGGAAGGGCTGCGTTTCTATACCAAGGTTAAAACGGTAACTTCGCGCTGGTCCGACAGTGGTCTCGAGGCCGAATTCATGATGCCGGTGCTTAAATAACGCAACATCGCGGGCGTCGTGCTGGCTTCCAGCGTCCAGGTATACCTGATCGGCTAATTGTTGAAGCCGTAGTCGTAGCTCATCGAGCCGCTGGAATTGAATACCTGGGCGTGAAACGAGACGATGACCCGATCCTTGTCGCCATTATAGGGAAACGGCATATGCTTGATATGCGATGGAAATATGCAAAGCTTGCCGTCTTCGGGATACGAATCCCAGTTGTTGTCGTGTAGATAAAGGTTTCCGTAATCGCCGAATCCGCCCGCCATGTGCTCCAGGTGCGGGCCGTAGAAGCGCGTGACACCGTTCGGCTGCTTGCCGGAATGCGACTCCGGCGAGGAGCTACAATCTCCGGATTGTACGTAGTAAACCCCCGACCATGAACAGTTCCCATGGACATGCATTTCATGGAACGAGTAACCGTTCGAAATCTGGAACCATAGTCCGGTCAGGGTGACGCTGACTTTTTCATCTTGGCGCCACAGGCCCCGGTTAGCCTCGGTCGCGACCTCGGCGATACCCTTGCTGATAAATTCGGCGAGTTCGCCCAGCTCCTGGTGCAGCGGATAATGGTTTTGCAGATCGTCTTTACTGGCGTAGGCCTGCTCCGGATTGCGCTGCTCGCGGTCACGGTGCTGGTAAAACAGTTCCAGCAGGGCTGGATTGACCTTCTGAAAATGTGCAAACCGCTTTACCAGGATCGTGGTCGGCCACAGTTTGACGATATTCGGATTACCATCCGCCCTCGGTTTCTTTGCCATGGTGATAATGCTGCTCTTCGGTTGGACCTATGATACTCGAATCAGGGTAGCGATGCCTTGTCATAACGCTGACATTTTTCGACATAGGCCTGGCTGCTTTTCGGCATCGACACGCGCGCGCCGGCAATATAGCTGATCAGGCGCCTGCCCTCCTGCATCAGGTCGCGGCCGTAAGCTACCCGCATACGCAGCATCTGGTCGGCTTCATCCGATAGGCCGGGTTTGAAAGCATCAAGCTGTTCCCCCAGGGCGACGAATTTGGGCCAAACGCGGAAAATGACCGGATCCTTTTTCATGGTCTCGGCGGTTTGCCGGGCCGCGGTTGCGTATTCGACGATCAACTCCCTGGCCTCGGAAAAAAGGGCGCGGCTGCAAAACACGTCGATCATGCAATTCGCAATCAGGTCGATATCGCGCATGCTTTGCGCGATCTTGATAAACCTCGACTCGTAAAAATCTTTCACCGGCATCGTGAAGGCCTTGAAGGGCTCGCCCCAGACTTCGTCGATCCCCTCGCAACCGCTGTGGTGCTTGACCTGCCGCCCCAGCGCCAACGCCTCCTGAAAGCAGTCGCTGCACTCTCGCATCAATTCGTTGCTATGGCTAACCTGAACTCCGAGTTCCGCCAGATCGACGATCGAGGTAAACAGATCGGTAGCGCGATTGAACAGGGCGCCCGCCAGCATGGCCGCGTTCACCCGCTTGCGCTCCGGACTGGTTTCACTTTCATAGGCTTCGCGCGCTAGATCCAGGCTTTTTCCGGGCGTGTTAATACCGGCCTCGGTATGATGAAAAGCGCGGCGCGTCAGGCTGTCGATCAAGCGTTTGCGGTTGGCGAGGGTATCCTCTATCGGCGCATAATATCGAATCCAGTAGCCATCATAGAAGACATACTCGATGTTATCGACGCTACGGCGCTCGCCGTTCTCGGGCTGGGGACTGCTGTTAGTAGCGGTTACCATGGTTCCGCTTTTCATCTCTCCCATCAAGGATCTGACAATAATAAATCAATCCGGATACAATGTTATGAAATCTAGCGGGGTAATCAATTAAATTTTTGAATGCAGGAAACCGCTGGCACCCCGCTATAGCTCATCCCGTGAGCCGTTATCAGTTTAAACTAGGCGGGTTTCATAACTTGATTCTTGAGCCATGGCCTTAACCATCCTGAGTTCCAATCGCGTCGAGACGCTACAGTCGAGGCTGGTAGAGGAACTCGCGGCCGCACCACCGCCGTCGCCCTTCGTGCCGGAAATCGTTGTGGTTCCGACCTTCGCGATGGCCCGCTGGCTCAATCTGCGCATCGCGCAACAACAGGGCATCGCGGCGAATATTAACTATCATCAACCAGGCGAGTGGGTCTGGGCGCTGGCGGGCTCGATTCTGGGGGACGGCCATGGTCGAGACCCCTATACCGGCGAGGCCCTGGGCTGGCGACTGTTTGCGATATTACCCCGAATGCTCGGGCAAACGGCGTTCCGCGGTCTCCGCAGGTACCTCGATGAGGATCATAGCGGCATCAGGCGCTGGCAGCTTGCGCAGCGAATTGCCGGCTGCTTCGATCGATACCAGGCGCATCGGCCGCAAATGATTCGAGACTGGTCGGCCGGAAAAGAACATCACTGGCAGGCGCGACTATGGCGCGAGGCCGTCGACAGCGCTGGCCAAGCTCACCGGGTCGAACTGATCGACGGGCTGGTTGCCTGCCTGAACGACGAGTCGCTCGAACTCGATTTGCCCGCAAGAATCAGCATGTTTGCGATATCCAGCCTGCCGCCTTACCTGGTAGAGCTGGTGCATGCGCTTGCCAACCGCACCGAGATTACGCTTTACCAGCATAGCCCGACGAATCACTACTGGGCGGACCTCGTCAGCACGAGACAAAAAGCCAGGAAACGCCTGCAGGACCCGATCCAGGCCGAGTACCTCGACGTGGGCAATAGCCTGCTGGCGTCATGGGGCAGGCAGGGGCAGGCGATGCAGGATTTGCTGCTCGACATCGGCTCGTCGGCCGTAGCGGAGGTCGAGGACAATCGTCCACCCGGAGTCGACAGCCTGTTGCAGTGTCTGCAAAGCAGCCTGTTCGAACTGGTTCCACCGAGGCGCAGCATCGAGTCCGACGATTCGCTGATGGTGAACATCTGTCACAGCCCGTTGCGCGAATGCCAGGTTCTGCACGACCACCTGCTGAAGTTGCTGGATCGGAATCCGAACCTGGCCTGTGAGGATATCCTGGTCATGGTGCCCGAGATCGGTCGCTATGCACCCTATATAGAGGCCGTTTTCCAGTATGATGGCAGCAGCCAACGCCCCGCGCTCGGCTGGAATATTTCCGACATCAGCGTCAGCGATGGCAATCCGCTGGTGCAGGCTTTTCTGCAACTGCTGAAATTACCCTCGAGCCGCTTTGCCCGCTCCGAGATTCTCGGCTTTCTCGAGTGTCCCGAAATTCGATACTGTTTTGGAATCCGCCCGGAAATGCACGACGAGATTCTGAGCCTGGTTGAAGTGGCACGAGTACGGTGGGGGATTAGCGCCCGTCATCGCGAGGAACTGGGATTGCCCGCGATGCACGAAAACACCTGGCAGCAAGCCTGGGAGCGTTTCTTTGCCGGCTATGCTTTGCCCGCCGACGAGTTGTGGCGAGGGATAGCGCCTATCGCCGAATTCGAAGGCGAGTCGGCGGAAGCCCTGTCCCGTTTCAGGTACCTGTTCGAGCGCCTGACTCACTGGCGGAAGCGACTCTCTGCAACAACCGGCGCAGCTAACTGGCAACAACAGTTACACCAGCTGGTAGACGAGTTTTTTACGCCGCGCAGCGTGGTTGAAGATCAACTGCTCCCGCTGCGAAATGCGATCAGTGCGCTCGGCGAATCGGGCGCCGTCGAGTTGACCCCTTCACTGGTCAGTTACTGGATGGAAAAGCAGTTTGCCACTAACCAGCAAGCGGGGCGTCTCTACTCGGGCGGCATTACTTTTTGCGGTATGCAGCCTATGCGCAATATCCCGTTTCCCGTCATTTGCGTGCTGGGCATGCAGGACACGGCGTTTCCGCGCCGTGAGAACCCGCCCGAGTTCGACCTGATGCAACAGCAATGGCGTCCTGGCGACCCGCGCAAGGGCGACCAGGACCGCTACCTGATGCTGGAAACCCTGCTGTGTGCGAGGCGCTACCTCTATTTCAGTTACTGCGGCCGCAGCCTCAAGGATAACAGCGAGTGCCAGCCCTCGGTATTGTTGCGCGAATTACTCGATTACATCGACAGCAATTTTGACAGTATCGAATCCGACAAAACGCCAGCCGAGGAGCTAACACGGATTCATCCGATGCAGGCCTTTTCCGGCCGCAATTTTGAGTCGCGGCAACCCGGTTACGACGGCTACTGGTATGACGCCGCAATGCAATTGCAGCGATATCGAGCACCAGAGTCCGATCAAGCCTGGTCGCAGCAGCCGCTCGACTCGACAGGGCAACCCGGGAGGAGCATCGACCTCGAGACCCTGATCCGCTTTTACTCCCACCCAATACGGTTCTTCTTCGATTCTCGCCTGGGTATTTCGATGCCGTCGCAAGACCAGCAGCAGGACGAAGAAAGTTTTGGGCTTCAGGGTTTGGAGAAATGGGCGCTGGCAACACGCCTCGCCGAGGATATCGTCAGCGACCAGACCAGCGACGTCGCGCTATTCGCCGCGCAGGGATTGCTGCCGCACGGCATGGCGGCGCAGTCCGAATGGCTCGAACTGCAACAGGACTTCCAGCCTTTGCTGGAGCGTCTCCAGCATTACCGCGGCCTGCAAGCGGCCGCTCGACCTGTCGATTGCGAAATAGGGGACGGAGTGGTGCTAACGGGACAGGTCAGGACCTGCTATCCAGGCACCGGCTTGATGCATTTCACTGCCAGCAAATCGGTAAAAAGCCGCGCGCTCCTCACGCTCTGGCTCCAGCATCTCGCGCTTTGCGCCGCCGGGAAACTGGCGGAGGCTGAAACCAGCCAGTTGATTACGGCACAGGACAACGGCATCCGCTATAGAAGAATTGCGGCGGCCGATGCCAGGGCCTTGCTGTCGGATTATTTAGAATTGTTTCGGCTCGGCCTAGAATTCCCGCTGCCGGTTTTTCCCGACACGAGCTACGCCTGGGCCAGTGAGACCGATCCGGAGCAGGCGATGAAAAAGGCCATGCAGGCCTGGCAGGGAGGCCTTTACCGCGGCGCTCCACCCGGCGAAGGTGAAGACGAGTTGATTCGATTAGCACTGCATAACAATAGTCGGGAACCACTCAAAGCTGCATTGTTCAGGGACTGCGCCAAACGAATCTACCGTCCTGCCATCGATCAGCAAAGTTCGTCATGAGCGAACAGCGGAAAATCAGGAATCTCGACGCCGAGACGCTGCTCGATCTCGACCTGTCGGGCACAAAGCTGATCGAGGCCAGTGCCGGTACCGGAAAAACCCATACCATTGCGGATCTCTACCTGCGCCAGATACTGGAAGGCAGGCAAGTCTCTGAAATACTGATCGTTACCTATACCAACGCGGCGACCGAGGAGTTACGCGGTCGAATTCGCCGTCGACTCTACCAGGCCTCGAACTACCTGCAAGATTCGGGCGACGATGGAGACCCGTTCCTGGCCCTGCTGCATCAGGCCTGGCGCAATCTAGAGCCGGATTCGCAGGCCGTTCGGCTGCGGCGCCTGGAACTGGCATTGCGCAGCATGGACGAGGCGGCAATATCGACCATACATAGTTTTTGCCAGCGCAGCCTGCAGAATTACGCACTTTCCGGCAACCAGCTGTTCGAAACCGAAATGCGCGCCAACGACGATCCGCTGTGGGAAGCCGCGATCAGGGACTGGTGGCGTAAGCAAACCTATACCCTCGAGCGCGGGACCTGGGCGATCGTCCGCAACGCGTTGGACAATGTCGAAGCCCTGACCTCTTGCCTGCTGGAGTTGCGCAGTCGTCCCTCGGCAAAACTCCTGCCTGCTCCCTGCATGGCCCTGGACGAACTGCTGCGACAGCCACGTGAAATTGCCCGCAGGCTGCACCGCCTGGCGCCAGTCTGGCAGCAACAGCGCGCTCAAGTCATCGAGATTATTTCGACCTCGCCGGCGCTAAGTCGGGCAAAAACACTGCCTTATCATCCCAATGAGCTACCAGGTTTTTTTGCCGCTACGGACCGGTTTTTCGACTCGTCCGAACCGCTTGTTCCCTTCGACAGGTTCGAGTATATGGGGACAGGGTGGCTACATCAAAATTCAGTAAAATCCAGGCGTGGCCAGGATGCGAATCTCGAACACAGCTTTTTTCAGGCGCTCGACGATATCGCAACAGACTGGCTGGCGTTTAACGAAACCCTGGCCGCACAGTTGCTGGCCACGGCCTTCGAGTACGCCAGGAAAACCGTACTCGAGGTCAAACGCGATACCGCCGTGCTCGCGTTTCAGGATCAGCTGACGCTGCTGCTGGATGCGCTCGAGTCGAGCAGCGGCACAGAGCTGGCCCGGAATTTACGCCAGCGGTACCCGGTGGCAATGATCGACGAATTTCAGGACACCGACGATATCCAGTATCGTATTTTTAGTAAAATCTACCTCTCGGCCGACGACGTTTCGCTGACCCTGATCGGCGATCCCAAGCAGGCGATTTACAGCTTTCGCGGCGGAGATATCTTTACCTACATGCAGGCCAGGTCACTATCGAGCGTCGATCTTTACAGCCTGCAGACTAACTGGCGTTCACAGCCGCGGCTGGTAACTGCGGTAAATACCCTGTTTTCTCAACGTTCCGATCCCTTCATCTACCAGGACTCGATCGAATTTAAACCGGTTTCAGCGGTCGATGAAAACTGGAGTCACGCGCTACGCTTCGACCATGAGCCGGCCGCCGGGATGACGCTTTGGCAGCTGCCGCGGAAACTGCCGGTTAAAAACTACAGCCGTGACGAAATGCGCGACCTGATCAATCGTGCGATCCTCGCGGAAATCAATACACTGCTGGATTCGCAGCACGAAGCAAGCGCCAGTATCGAAGGCCGGCCGGTTCGCAGCGGCGATATTGCGATACTGGTGCGACAGGCATCGGAAGGTCAGGTACTCAGCCAACTGCTGCAAAAACAGGGGATTGCCACGGTTACTATCGGGCGCGATTCGGTGTTTCACAGCGAAGAGGCGCGTGGCCTTTATCTTTTGCTGAGCGCGATATCGCAATACCAGGACAACGCTTTCGCGTCGCGTTCACTGGGCTCCAGCCTGCTCGGTCTCGATTACCGACAAATCGCGGATATCGTGGATAACGACGCCTCCTGGCAGGCCTGGGTCGACGATCTCGCCGAGCTACACCAGCAGTGGGAGCGGCATGGCTTTATCACCATGTTCCAGTCGCTTCTGCAGCGATTCAACCTGGCCAGCGCGCTGGCCCAAAGAGACAACAACGAACGTCGTATAACCAACCTGATCCACCTCGCCGAACTGTTGCAACAACAATCCACGGCGAGCGCGGGAATTTCCCCGCTGCTAGGCTGGTTCTGCCAGCAGTTTGACGAGCCGGCAAGCGAAGAAGCTGAACTTCGGCTGGAAGGCGACGAATCGCTGGTCAAGATTGTCACCATACACAAGGCCAAGGGTCTGCAGTATCCGATTGTATTTGTACCTTTCCTATGGTCCTGCCGGCAGGTCGATAAGGATGGAGCGGTTTATTTCCATGACCAGCAACTGGCGCCCTGCTTTGATCTCGGATCCGCGGCTCGCCGGCAAAACTGGATAAGCGCCGAAAAGGAGCGTCTGGCGGAGGATCTGCGCCTGCTTTACGTTGCACTAACGCGCGCGCGCTCCCGTGTCTATCTCGCCTGGGGCCAGGCAGGGAACGCCAATCGTTCCGGTTACGCTAGCCAGACCGCGCTGGCTTACCTGCTGCATTCGCGCCAGGCGCCAGCCGATCTCGATTTGGCGGCCGCCGACGGCTTTCCGGCGGGCATGGACTTCGAGGCAGATCTGCAACGGCTGATTGACCGGAGCGAGGCCAGCATCGAGTTACGTCCGCTGCCCGAATTAGCCCGGACAAAAGAGTTTCGGCAAATCACGCTCGAAAAACCCGATCTGGGATTAGCAAGATTTTCTCGCGCTGACCTGCATCACTGGCGTATTAACAGTTTTACTGCGTTAACCCGCGGCATTCATCAGCCACCGAATACCGGGGCAATCGCCGAGCACGGTGATCCCATCCTGGAATTTCCGGCAGGCAGCCACATCGGTCTGTTGCTCCATTCACTACTAGAAAATCTTGATTTCCAGTCAGGTATCGAATCCCAGTGTGAATTCCTTTTCCCGCGTTTTATGCCCGGCGCCGGCCTTTCCGGCGAATACGAGCCGACCCTGCTAGCCTGGCTCGAGTGTATATTGAAAACTCCCCTCGACGGGCAGGCGCTGAAACTTGACCAGCTGTCAAGCGGCAGTCGGTTGAACGAGCTCGAATTCGATTTTGCACTGGATCACCTCGATATTCGAGCGCTGAACCGCTTCATGCAGTCCCTGTCGCCGCTGCCGTTGATGGATGTCAGCAGTCCCGAATTTGGCGGTCTAATTACCGGTGTCATCGACCTGGTGTTCGAACACCAGGGACGCTACTACCTGGCGGATTACAAAAGTAATTTTCTTGGAGCAAGCCTGGCAGACTATCAACCATCGAAACTGCTGCAGGCGATGCTGGATCGACGTTACGATCTACAATCTCTGATCTACTGCGTGGCGCTACATCGCTATCTTGAACAGCGCCTGCCCGACTATGACTACGCGCACCACTTCGGGGGCAGTTATTACCTGTTTTTACGCGGCATGCGACCACAACAGGCAAACCGCTACGGTATTCACTTCGAGCGCCCGGAACTCGAGGTAATGATGGCATTCGACCAGTTACTCGGTTTTACCCCGCAGCGGGGTACGGCAAGATGACCGTATCGCTTCACAATCTCGCGCGACATGGCGATATCAGTTGGGTCAGCTATTACTTCGCCGAGTTTATAGCGAACCTCGACCGTTCCACAGTCGACGAGTTACCGGGTCTCAGCGCGGCGCTGGTGAGCGAAGCAAATCTTGCGGGTCACGTTTGCATCGAACTGGGTCGCTTCGAGGGTCGACCTCTTTTCAAATCGCCGCGCCTGCGCGACGACGAGCTACCCCGGGGAATCGACAGCTCGAGCTGGCGCCAGCGCCTCGAGACCAGCGTTTGCGCAGGTTCGGCGACGCAGCGCGCTCCGCTTACGCTGGATGGCGAGCGGCTGTATTTGAACCGCTTCTGGTATTTCGAAGATTTTGTCGCCACGAGGATCAAGGCGATGCTTGCCGATAGGCGGGACGAGGATCCGGTGGAGATCCAGTCGCTGGTCGATACGCTGTTTGCCGATACCAGCGCACCAGACCCAGACCAGATGAACGCTGTGCTGACGGCCGCGATAAAGCCTTTTACGGTAATCTCGGGCGGGCCGGGTAGCGGTAAAACGTCGACCGTGGTGCGCATACTGGCGCTGTTGCTGACGCTAGATCCGGGTTGCCGCGTCGCGCTGGCTGCTCCCACCGGTAAGGCAGCGGCGCGAATGATTGATTCAATTCGAGGACGTATCGATCAACTCGATATCGATAGCGCCGTCAAACGCTCCATCCCCGAAGAAGCCCGCACCATACACCGGCTACTGCGCTATCGTCGTCGTGGCTTCGATTACGATCAGCAGAATCCGCTTCCATTCGATTGCGTGGTGATCGACGAGGCCTCGATGATTGACCTCAAGCTGACGTATCACCTGATGGCAGCCCTGCCCCCCGAAACGCGCCTGATCTTGCTCGGTGACCGTGACCAGCTGTCCGCAGTCGCTGCCGGTAACGTACTCGGCGATATCACCGGCCACGGGCTTGACATCGGCGACGCCCCGATCGCCGCATCGATAGCATTGCTCGGCAGTAGTTATCGTTTCGACAGCGAGAGCGCGATTGGCGAGATCGCTCAACTGGTCAATCGGGGAGAGCGTATCGCTTCCCTGGATTTACTGCGGCGAAGCATCCGGGGCTTACACTGGTATGAAAACAACAATGAAGAACTTGATGCCGTCGCGCTCGCGTGGCTAGTCGAGGCCTTTCAACCGGTGTTCGATAGCGACTCACCCGCGGTCGCCCTTGCGGTGTTTGAATCGATTCGAATCCTTTCGTGTACCAACCTCGGCTCGTTAGGATCTGATACCCTGAATCGATTGATATCGAGTGAAATGCTGGCCCGTAACAATTTGCCATCGGCGGAATTGTTTAGCGGACTGCCAATCATGATCACGCGCAATCGGCACGAGCTGGGGCTGTTCAATGGCGATACCGGTATCCTTTGGCAATGCCAGGACGGCTTGCGGGCCTGCTTCCGAGACACCGACGGGGGCATTCGCGAATTGTCATTGTATCGCCTACCGGAGTTTACCCCGGCCTGGGCCAGCACCGTGCACAAATCTCAGGGCTCGGAATTCGACTCGGTAATGCTGGTATTGCCGGTCGACCCGGAGTCTGAGATCCTGTCACGCGAGTTGCTCTACACCGCGATCACACGCGCTCGACGACAGTTTATCCTGCATGGTTCCGAGGCTGCGGCCGAAACTGCAATCAGGCGTATTACACGTCGTCACTCGGGTCTTGCACATAAGCTGGGGTGGACCTGATTGAACCATCTGCCGATTACCGCGGCCGCTTGATTTCGACACGGTATGTACTAAACAGATATGGGTAACCACATAGGATCACCCCGGCATTGCGGTAGAACAAACTCCGGCTTTTACCGACCTGTCTTTCGATATGATTAATTCCGGCCTCGGAAAAGCCCTGATCGTTGACGACGAGAAAACTAATCGACTAATTCTAAAGTCGCTGCTGGTAAAGCAGGGTTACCAGACGATCGAGGCGGTCAATGGTCAGGAAGCTATCGACCAGTTCCATCGAGAGAATCCGAGTATTATTTTCATGGATGTCATGATGCCCGTGCTCGACGGTTACGAGGCAACGCGCCAAATCAAGGCGGCATCGGCCAATCAGTTTGTACCTGTCATCTTTTTGACCGCGATGAGCGATGAGGAGGCGCTGGCGCAATGCATCGAGGCCGGCGGCGACGACTTCCTGGTAAAACCCTACGACAGGATTATTCTGCAAAGTAAAATTCGCTCGATGCAGAGAATTGCGGCGCTCAACCGGGAAGTCCAGGGCATGTACAGCATGATTCACCGCGAACAGGAGATCGCAGAATCGGTTTTTATCAACGCCATTCAAAGCTCCAATATCGAGAATCGATACATCAAACAGGTGGTGCGCCCGGCTGGCATTTTCAGCGGCGACATGGTGTTATCCGCTTACTCGCCATCACGAGACCTGTATTTTTTAACGGGTGACTTTACCGGCCATGGCTTACTCGCCGCACTCGGCGCAATGCCGGTATCCGAAGTATTTCGTGCCATGACCACCAAGGGCTTCAGCCCCGAGGAAATATTGGCCGGGATAAACAAAAAACTCAAATCTATGCTGCCGGTCGGCATGTTTTTTGGCACCCAGCTAGTGGTCGTTAACCACGATCTCGAGCACGTGAGGGTTTTCAACGCGGGCATGCCGGACGTGATTATCGTCGATGGCGAAACCCATCAGATCAAACACCGATTAAAATCGACCGGCTTGCCCCTCGGGGTTGACGCCGGTGTCGATCCCAAGGAAATGCTACAGTACGCGCCCATTTCGTATAGCGACAAGATCCTGATGCACAGTGACGGACTCACCGAGGCGCGTAACTCCAAGGATCAGGAGTTCGGCGATACGCGCCTGTTCGAGTCGATAGCGCGCGCGCCGAAGGATCAGATCTTCGACCAGGTATTCAACGACCTGGACCAGTTTTGCGGCAGTATCACGACCCAGGCAGATGACGTCACGCTGGTCGAAATCACCTGTGTGCACGACGTGCTGCCCGAAATCGAGGTGCACGATTACATCAAGCCCTCGACTCATATGATTGGCGACCGCGGGGAATGGAAACTCTCAATACGTTTCAACGGCAGCCGCTTGCGGGAAACCAACCCGGTGCCGATACTGGTCAGCCACCTGATGGAAATGGAAGAACTCGAGGCCGAACGTCAGTCGTTGTTCACAGTCATGACCGAGCTATACGTTAATGCCCTCGATCATGGTGTCCTGGGGCTGGACTCAAATCTTAAGTCTGATCCGGATGGTTTCGAAACCTATTTCCAGACACGTGAAAGTCGACTCGCCAGCCTCGACAGTGGTTACGTTATTTTTAACCTGTCGATAGAACAGGAATCCAACCGTCGCAGCATATTGCTTCGTATCGAGGACAGCGGAAAGGGGTTCGACCACAAAAACCAGGGTTACCGGCAATTGCAGGATACCGATCTCAGCGGTCGCGGAATCATGTTGATCAGGGATTTATGCGAATCGCTCGAATATCATGGTAAGGGAAACATTGCGATCGCGCGATTTAGCTGGAGCACCGGCTAACCGTCAACGCACCGGGCGGCGCTGGCACCTTGCACCGCTATTGCGCCAGTTCCAGGCCCACCAGGTAATTCATGATTTCGAGCATGCGCTCGTTACTGCCGGCAAGCGAAGCCGATACCAGGTATTTACCATTTACAATGACCGCGGGCACTCCACGATGGCCATAGCGCTTCTCCTGCTGCATATTTTTACGGATCTGGGTTTCAACCGGAAACGAAAAATAGGTTTCGCGAAACAGCTTTTCGTCGAGGCCCTGCTCAACCGCAAACTCGGCCAGACTATCGAGGTCGGTTATGCGTTGGCGCTTCAGATGAATCGCGTCGAACAGCGCCTTGTGGGTCTGATCGTGAGCGTTCATCATCTTGAAGGCATAGTAGGCTCGCGCATGCTCGACCCATCGTGGGTTCAGTGCCGACGGCAACTGTTCGAATACGACGCCATCGGGAAGGCTGGCGGACCAGCGTTCGACAAAAGGCTCGAAACGAAAACAGTGCGGGCAGCCGTACCAGAAAACTTCGGTAACCACGACCTTGTCGGGTTGCGAGGTCTTGACTGCGGGGGAAATCGTCTGGTAATCGGTGCCCTCGACGAAGGCCGACTGCGCCAGCGCGCTTCCGGAAAGCAGCATCAGAGCCGCCAGACCCATGAACCAACCCTTGAACATAATTAAATCTCCTGAAACAAATCCTGTAACTAGTGACAGGAATTAGCGCGATTAGTTTAACCGCAGCCTACTCGCAACCAGGTTAATACCCGCTGAATAGAAAATTTACTGTATCCCCGCGATATAGGCAGCGACCGCTTCCATTTCCCTGGGCGACATGCGCGCGGCCGCATTCCGCATCATCCGACCGGCGTCATTCTCACGCAGACCTTCCTGGAAAGCCTTGAGCTGGGTCACGATGTATTCAGGGTGCTGCCCCCGCAACGAGGGCCAGCCTGCCGGCCCGTTGCCCTTACCGCTGGGCGCATGGCAACTCATGCAGGCGGCGACACCGGTTTCGGTAATTCCGCCTCGGTAGATATTTTCTCCGACCGCTATCAGTTCCGCATCGAAAGCCGCCGCTTTAGGTTGCTGGCTCTCGTAATAAACCGCCAGATTCTTCATATCGTCATCGTTCAGCAGGGCAACCATGCCCGTCATCGAGGCATTAATACGCCGGCCCGCCTTGTAATCGCTGAGCTGCTTATAAATGTACGACGCATGCTGCCCGGCAAGCGAAGGCCAGGCAGAATTGTTGCTATTTCCGTCCGCCCCATGACAGGCCGCGCAAACGGCGCTTTTTGCTTTACCAGCCTCGATATCGCCAGCGTTCACGCCAAATGTCATCAGGCCCGACACGGCCAGCACGATGGCTCCAATATGGCTCGCTTTCATTGTTTCTCCCGGGGAAAACGTACGGAAATTTTGGGCGCAAATGTATATCATACCCCGGCCGCACGTTCAACAATAACCCGGTAGCAATCATGAGTATTTCCTTCAAGCAAGCAAGGTTTGTTACCAGCGCCTTCGAATTGTCGCAGCTATTACCGGACAGGGGAGCCGAAGTCGCGTTCGCCGGGCGCTCTAATGCAGGCAAGTCGAGCGCGATTAACTGCCTGACGCGCCAGAAAAACCTGTGTAAAACCAGTAAAACGCCGGGGCGTACTCAGCTCATCAATTTTTTCGAACTAGATCCCGAACGGCGGCTGGTCGACCTGCCCGGCTACGGGTTCGCCAAGGTATCGAAAAAGATGCGTAATCACTGGGACCGGGTGCTATCCAGCTTTCTGTTGGAGCGTGCGGCATTGAAAGGCCTGGTTATCGTGGTCGACATACGGCGAGGCATTACTGAACTCGACCGGGCATTAATCGATATGATAGACCACAGCCTGCCGCTGCATATTCTATTGACGAAATCTGACAAATTGTCGCGCTCTGCGATCGCCAAAGCGGTCGCCGCAGCAGAGTCGCAATTAACAGCTCCAGATCAAAGCGTATCGACCCTGTCAGTCTTAAATCGCCAGGGCCTTGAACAACTCGAGCAAAAATGCCGCGAGTGGCTTTTTATTGAATGATCGGTCATAAACTGGCGAAAAAAACCCTGGCAGATAACTGCCAGGGACAAACGTGTGGCCCGGATGGGGTTTCCGAGCCGTTGTCCGCTCATAGGAGGGAGAACGGACATAGCGCTGGGCTGAAGCGCTACTTCGTATGGACATCTTTGCACGGTTTAAGTTCCCTCGAACTCACCAGCTAGATGCCTGCGATACGCATAAAATGGGGCAACAACGGATTATTTCAACCCTGCTCTCAGGGTCTTCTACGTATGCTGCCCGACTCCGAATCTAGAAAGAACATGAATACGGCCGAAAATCTTCGGCCTGCAGCCCCCGCATACTGAGGAAAACCCCGATTTTCACCCCCAACAGCGCTTGAATTGAAGGTACTGCAGCCCCCTAGTGGGCCTGGTTCCAGTTGGCTCCAACGCCGGCGTCCACTTCGAGTTCGACCGACAACTCGGCGGCGCCGGTCATCAGTCTGGCGATAGCCTTCCTGCAAACCTCCACCTCACTGTCGACCACCTCGAAAACGAGTTCATCGTGCACCTGCATGATCATTTTGCAGGCATCGCCATAGTCATTCAGCCAGGCCTGCACTCGAATCATGGCGCGCTTGATGATATCCGCCGCGGTACCCTGCATCGGGGCATTGATCGCGGTACGTTCAGCATATTGGCGTACATTGCCGTTACGAGCATTGATATCGGGCAGGTACAGCCGGCGTCCGAACACGGTTTCGACGTAGCCCTGGTCTCGCGCCCGCTGCTTGGTTTCTTCCATATAGCGCCTGACCCCCGGATAGCGTTCGAAATAGGTATCGACATACTGCTGTGCCTCGTTGCGACCGATATTCAGCTGTTTGCCGAGACCAAAAGCCGACATGCCATAGATCAAGCCAAAATTGATCGCCTTGGCCGCTCGGCGTTCCTCGGCGCTTACTTTATCCAGGGCGGAACCGAAAACTTCCGCGGCGGTTGCGCGATGCACATCCAGTCCCTGGGAAAAAGCATTGAGCAGGCTTTCGTCGGCCGACAGGTGCGCCATGATACGCAGCTCGATCTGGGAGTAATCCAGCGCCAGAATCTTACAACCCGATGGCGCCACGAAAGCTTCGCGGATGCGTCGACCCTCGGCGGTCCGCACCGGTATGTTCTGCAGGTTAGGACTGGTCGACGACAACCGCCCGGTCGAGGCAACCGCCTGCTGGTAGGAGGTATGCACGCGCCCGGTGTTCGCATTGATCTCCTGCGGCAGCTTGACGATGTAGGTCGACATCAGCTTGTTCAGGCTGCGGTGCTCGAGAATCAGTGCGGGTATTTCGTAATCCGCAGCCAGCTCTTCGAGCACGTCTTCCGCTGTCGACGGCTGCCCCTTGGGCGTCTTGCGCAACACCGGTAACTCGAGCTTATCGAACAGGATTTCCTGTATCTGCTTGGGTGAGCTCAGGTTGAATACCTCTCCTGCCTGTTCATAGATCGACTGCTCGATCCGCTGCAACTGTATGTCTAACTCCCTGCCCTGTCGTTGTAGCATGTCCGGGTCGATTAAAACCCCGTTCTGTTCGACATCCAGCAGCACATCGACCAGCGGCATTTCGATATCGCGATAAACCGCTTCGAGGGTTTCGTGCTCACGCAACCCGGCACTGAGAACCTGGTGTAGTTGCAGCGTGATGTCAGCATCTTCCGCGGCATAATCGCTGGCCTGGTCAAGCTCGATGAGATCGAAGGTCTTCTGTTTAGCGCCCTTACCGGCAATATCCTCGTAGTGTATGGTGTCGCGATCGAGATAATATTTTGCCAACGCATCCATGTTGTGACGGCTCGCGGTCGAATTAAGCACATAGGACTCGAGCATGGTGTCATGCGCTATACCGCGCATGCGAATACCTTCGCTAATGAAGACGTGTGCATCGTACTTGATATTCTGGCCAATCTTGCCAATAGCGGGGTCTTCCAGCAGCGGCCTGAGTGCGTCCAGCACCAGGGTCTTGTCGAGTTGTTTCGGCGCGCTTTCGTAAGTATGACAAAGCGGTATGTAACAGGCCGCACCCGCTTCCAGGCAAAGCGAAATACCCACCAGTTTCGCTCGCATGTAATCGATACTGGTGGTTTCGGTATCGATGGCAAAACTATCGGCCTTGCGCAGGCGCTCTAACCACCGATCGAAACTTTTACTGTCGAGCACGCATTCGTAATCGACATTAGCCTGCGGCAGCGGCGGATTATCTTCGCTGGCTTCGCGGCTTTCAACTTCCTCGTACCAGCGGCTAAACCCAAACTCACGGTAATAGGCGGCTAGCTCTGCCGGATCCACCGGCTGCTGTTGCAGTTCGTCTATATCGATGCCGGTATCGCAATCGAGCTTGATCGTCGCAAGCTCGTAAGACATCGGCAGAAACACCAGCGATTCGCGCAAATATTCGCCCACCTTGCCCTTGATTTCGTCGGCATGCTCCATCACGGACTGCAGGCTGCCATACTCACCAATCCACTTCGCGGCTGTCTTTGGCCCTACTTTCGGTACGCCCGGGATATTATCCGAGCTATCCCCCATTAGTGCGAGGTAATCTATTATCTGATCGGCGCGCACCTGGAATTTATCGACCACCGCCGCTTCATCCATGAACTGATTGTTCATAGTGTTGATAAGCTGCACGCTTTCATTGACCAATTGCGCCATGTCCTTGTCGCCGGTAGAAACCAGCACCCGATAGCCCTGCTCGGTTGCCTGCCGACTCATGGTGCCGATCACGTCGTCGGCCTCGACGCCCTCGATACAAATCAGGGGCAAGCCCTGGGCCTCGATAATCTGGTGCAGCGGTTCTATCTGTACTCGCAAATCCTCCGGCATCGGCGGCCGATTCGCCTTGTACTCGGGGTAGATATCGTTACGAAAGGTTTTGCCCTTGGCATCGAACACCACTGCGACGCGGTCCGGTTGTTCGTCCTTGACCAACTTGCGCAGCATGTTGAGCACACCGTAAATTGCGCCGGTCGGGTGTCCACTGGGGCTTTTCAGCTGAGGCAGGCCGTGGTATGCACGGAACAGATATGAACTGCCGTCAACCAGCACCAGTTTTTTTTGTTTCTCTTGATTCATATAGTTGCGCTAAACTGCCCTTCCCCGAGACTGGAGCATATTACAGCCGCATCGGCGACTTCGCCAGTTTGCGCTTTTGACTGGCCATATTAATGTCTGTATTCACCGTCGTCGAGCACCCTCAACTCGAACACTTCCTGACCCGTTACGATCTAGGTAAAGCCCGTGGTTTCCGGCCGATCAGCGATGGTATAACCAACACCAACTACCAGCTCGAAACCGAGCGGGGTGATTTTGTGCTGACGCTTTACGAGCATCACAGCGATGACGAACTCGACTACATGCTCGGTTTACAGCAGCACATGGCTGACAAATCGGTGCTTTGTCCGGCACCGGTAAAAGACCGTCGGGGCGATTTTTTCTCGATGCTTAATCGGCGCCCTGCTGCCATTATCCATCGGCTGCCGGGCGCGGTCATAGTCACTCCGGATACGCAACATTGCGCACAGCTCGGCGCCGAGCTGGCGCGATTTCATCTCGCCGGTCGGGACTACGAAAAGCATCGCGCTAATCCGCGTGGCGTCGACTGGCTGCTCGCCGTAAGCGACATGCTCGAAGACCATATCAGTGTCGATGACCAGTCGTTGTTCGATTCGGCCTTACGGGAACATCGTAACTTCGATCATGCGGCCCTGCCCCGTGGTGCGATTCATGCCGACCTGTTTCATGACAATGCCCTGTTTGTCGATGGCGAGTTAAGCGGCATCATCGATTTCGACTATGTTTGCGAGGAAAGCTTCGCTTTCGATATCGCGGTGGCGCTAAACGACTGGTGTAGCGACGCCCGGGGGGATCTCGACGAGGAACGCGTCGCCGCAACGCTGAAAGCTTATCAGGCGCAACGACGGCTAGAGCTGACGGAAATCCAGGCCTTGCCATTGATGTTGCGGTTCGGCGCATTAAGGTTCTGGCTGTCCCGGCTTTATGACAGGGTCTTTCCGCTAAACGGCGAATTAACCTTTACCAAGGACCCGGCCAAGTTTCGCGACTTGCTGCGCCTGCGCCGTAGCCGGCGCGAGTCGATGCAACTACTCTTCCTCAAACACTACATGGAGTAAGAAACCAGTCCAGGGGAAATACCGATGATCGGCCGGTCCGCGATGACCGACCGGTTTTTCGTCCATACCAAAAACCGGTGGCCGTAAAGCAGTTTATTTTCCGATGCAAAAAGTTGAAAAAATCTTTCCCAGCAAGTCGTCACTGGTGAATTCGCCAGTGATCTCGTTCAGGTATCTCTGTGCGCCACGCAGATCTTCAGCCATGAGTTCCCCGGATCGCGTGCAACTGAAGGTAGCGGACGCCTGGAGAATACAGGCGAGCGCTCGCTGCAGCGCATCGACATGTCGCCGCCTTGCCATAAACGCCTGCTTGTCCTGGTTATAGTCGGAGATCTGTCCTGTTATACGCTCTATCAGCGACTCCATGCCGGCACCGCTGACCGTCGAAATATAAAGCGCATCGTCAGCGGTGGCACTGTCGCTAACAACCAGGTCGCTCTTGCTGAAGACCAGTTGCAGATTTTCGGGCGGTAATCGATCTATAACCTTGTGGTCGGCGGCGCTCAACCCCTTGCTTGAATCGACGAGGTACAAAACCACATCCGCTTCGGCGATAGCGCCCCAGGCGCGGCGAATACCTTCCTGTTCGATCGGGTCGTCCGATTCCCGTAAACCGGCGGTATCGTTTATTTTTAACGGTATGCCCTTGAGCGAGATATGCTCGCGCAGGACGTCGCGGGTGGTGCCTTCGATTTCGGTGACAATCGCCGCCTCGTAACCGGCGAGATAGTTCAACAGGCTGGATTTACCAGCGTTCGGCAGCCCGGCCAGCGCAACCGCCAGACCCTCCTGCAGGGTGCGGCCATGCTCTGCCTGTTGCAGTAACTCCTGCAGATGACGAGTGCAGTCCTCGAGCCGCTGGCTGATATCGGAATTTTCGAGAAAATCGATTTCTTCCTCGGCAAAATCGAGGGCTGCCTCTATGTAAGCCCTTAGATTGACGACCTCGTCGACCAGCGCGTTAACCTGACTGGAAAACCGCCCTTCCAACGATCGCATGGCGGCGCGAGTGGCGGCACGGCTTCCCGATTCGATTAGATCGGCGATCGCCTCCGCCTGGGTCAGATCGAATTTGCCGTTGAGGAACGCGCGCTCGGAAAATTCACCGGGCCGCGCCAGGCGCGCGCCGAGTTCACACAAACGCTGCAGCAGCATATCGAGCAGAATCGGGCCGCCGTGGGCCTGGATTTCGACGCAGTCTTCGCCACTGAAGCTGTGAGGCGCCTTGAAATACAGGCAAATACCGTGATCCAGGACCTCGTCATCGGCATCGAGAAAGCGACGGAACTGGATCTTGCCGGGTCGTATTTTACTGGAGCTGATAGCTTCGCCAATGGCCAGGGCATCGGGCCCGGAGAGGCGCAAAATGCCGATACCCCCGGTACCTGGCGGCGTGGCTATCGCGGCGATGGTGTCATGCGCGGGCATGGTGTTAATTGCGCGCTAACGCCGGTATTACTTGCCCGCGGCTTCGATACGTTTGGTGATAACCCATTGTTGTGCTATCGACAACACGTTATTGATGACCCAGTATAAAACCAGCCCCGACGGGAAAAATGCGAAGAAAATAGTGAACACGAAAGGTAAGGCCATCATGATTTTAGCCTGTATCGGATCAGGCGGCGGCGGATTCAACCGCTGCTGGATCACCATGCTGATTCCCATCACTATGGGCAGCACGTAAAAGGGATCCATTACCGAGAGGTCCTTGATCCAGAAAATGAAGGGCGCCTGGCGTAGATCGACGCTTTCCAGCAGCGCCCAGTAGAGCGCGATAAAGACCGGGATTTGTACCAGGATAGGCAAACATCCGCCCATCGGATTGATCTTCTCGGTCTTGTAGAGCTCCATCATCGCCTGGTTCATCTTCTGGCGATCATCGCCGTAACGCTCCTTCAGCGTTTTCAGGCGTGGACTGACCTTGCGCATCTTGGCCATCGAGCGATAGCTGGTTTCCGACAACTTGTAGAAAACGGCTTTGACCGTCAACGTCAACAATATGATTGCGACACCCCAGTTGCCGACGAAGCCGTGGTACCAGGAAAGCAGCCAGTAGAGCGGTTTTGACAGAAAGGTCAGCACACCATAGTCGACGGTGAGATCGAGACCCGGTGAAATTTCCTCGAGCCGATTAACGATTTTTGGTCCGACGAACAACTGGCTCGAAAATTCGCCATTAGCGCCCGCCGGCACCAGCAGGTTCTGTGAACGCAAACCAATGGTGTAGGTCGCAGGACTACGCCTGGTATTGGCAATGGTGTAGATGAGGTTCTTGTTCTCCTGATCAGGAATCCAGGCAGACAGGAAATAGTGTTGAATCATCGCGATCCAGCCGCCGGTCGAATCGAGCTTGACCTGGCTATCTTCCATGTCGTCGAAATCGACTTTTTCGTACTTGGTTTCTTCGTTGTAGTAAACCGAGCCGGTATAGGTATAAAGCAGGCGCGAGGTTTCCAGCGGTCGAGTTCGCTGGATCTGACGGTACTGACTACCCTGCCAGTCCTGGTCCGAGCGATTGTTGACCCGGTGTGCGACATCTATCAGGTAGTCACCGCGTCGGAAGCGATAAGTTTTTGTAACCTCGATACCATCCTGGACCCAGCGCAGTGGTACGATCAACTCGTCTTCGCCATCCGCCAGGCGGTAATCGGTTTGATCGGCTGCGTACATGCTGTGATGGGTAGGCGCCTTGTCTTCCTTGTTGCGCAGACCGCTTTGCAGGATATGCGCCGAGTCGCTCTCGCTATGAACCAGTTCCAGCCAGTCGTCCGGTTGCTCCAGCGAAGTCGGGTATTTTTTTAGTTTAACCGAGCGCAGGACGCCACCGCGAGTGTCGATCAACGCGCGCACTACATCGGTGTCGACGGTTATGAGCTGCTGTACCGAGGCTGGCTGTATCGTTTGATCGCCATCCGCGGGCGCTGCGGCAGAACCTTCGACGATGTTGGCCGGATCAGGGAGATCGGCGCTGATGATATCCGGCGGTTGCTGCGGACTGATCCCGGTGGTTTCCTGGGTGCCGCTCGGAACTGGCTGGGGGCCATAATCCGCCTGCCATTGCTGCCACATTAGCATGCCGACGAAAACCAGTGCGGCAAACAGGAAAAGTCGCGAATTATCCATGCTTGTGCTCCGCTCCATGTCCGGGTACCGGATCGTAACCACCCGCATGCCAGGGGTGGCATTTGCCAATTCTCCTGGCGGCCAACCAGGCGCCTTTCATAGCGCCATGGGTTTCGATAGCCTCGCTCGCGTACTGTGAGCAACTTGGCGTGTAACGACAGTTATTACCAAGAAATGGGCTCAATAGATAGCTATAAGCTCGAATCAATATGATCAGGATTTTTCGCATTGCTTGATAATGCTGTTCCAATGTTGGTCCAGGGCTTTTCGAATCTCTGCCGAGTCGGCTGCCAGTATCTCACGTCTAACCATAATCACCATGTCTCGTGCCGGCAAACGATGCTGATTCTTGCGAAAACTTTCACGAAACAGCCGCTTCAGCGCATTGCGCTTTACTGCCTTCGGAACCTGTTTCCTGGCTATGGCGAATCCGAGACGAGGATGGCTTCCCGTTTTGTTAGCGACCAGGATTGTGAAACGGGCGTCGCTCCGTCGAATATTATTTTTAAATACCTGTTGGAACTCGACCGCGCGGGTTAGTCTCAGCCGTCTTGGAAAAGACTCGCTGATACAATCAATCACCTTTACGGGGTAAGACGCGCTCTACCTTTCGCGCGACGCGCACGAATCACGCTGCGACCGCCTCGGGTTTGCATACGCGCACGAAACCCGTGCGTTCTGGCACGCTTAATATTACTGGGCTGAAATGTACGTTTCATGTCAAACGCCTCGGCTTACGGTTTGTCGTCTTCAACAAGGCGCGACAATGTACTTGTAGCGGCGGCATACGTCAATATCTATTTGAGCCCTGGGCTGAGTTTTTATGCTTTTTTATCGATGTCCGGCTTTGCGAAGCAAAAAGCGCATAAAACATTCGGATTTTTGAGCCGGCCCTCTTTGCTCGGGCTGTGGATAAGTATAATATTGACACTTGTCGGCCGGGGTTCGGGAATCACCTGTAAAGCAGGTGGTACGGCCAAAACAACCAGACCTGATTATATTTCCCGCGCGGGGTAGCCTGTTACTCCCGGGAAAGCTATAGAGTATGCGCCTTCGGCGCATCCATAATAACTGCGGAAGAGTTTTGAATTTAATCTGGCAACAGTGTATATCCTGTCTTGAAGGCGAAATCAGTGAGCAACAGCTCAATACCTGGATTTTGCCGCTGCAGGTCGAGCAGGAGCTGAATACGCTCAAGTTGTTGGCGCCGAACCGTTTCGTTATGGATTGGGTGCGGAAACACTTTCTCGAACGTATTCGCGAGCTGGTAACCAGCCTGGACGACAGCAAGTCAATATCGGTGAGTCTTGCTATTGGCTCGCGGGCACGCGCCGAGGAACCGGAGGAGACTGTATCACCGGTTGCGTCGGTCAGCACACCGACGCGGCGAGCCTATCGTTCCTCAGGGCTCAATGAGTCGCAAAGATTCAAAAACTTTGTCGAGGGCAAGTCAAATCAGCTGGCACGCGCCGCATCGATACAAATTAGCAGTCATCCCGGTTCCGAATACAACCCACTTTATATTTATGGTGGAGTGGGACTGGGTAAAACCCACCTGATGCATGCAATTGGCAACCAGATCCGGGAAAATAATCCCGACGCCAACATACTCTACGTGAATTGCGAGCGATTCGTCTCGGACATGGTAAAAGCACTACAGCATAGCCGCATGAACGATTTTAAAAATTCCTATCGTAGCCTCGACGTTCTGCTGATCGACGATATCCAGTTCCTGGCGGACAAGAGCCGCTCGCAGGAAGAGTTTTTTCATACCTTCAATTCGCTCTACGAGGCGCATGCACAAATGGTTATTACCTGTGACCGTTTCCCGAAGGAGATAGAAGGGCTCGAGGACCGGATTCGATCACGCCTTGGCTGGGGTCTGGCGGTCGATATCAAGCCTGCCGATCTTGAAACCCGAGTGGCTATTTTAAAAAGCAAGGCCGAGCAGGCCTCGGCAGACGTCCCTGACGATGTTGCATTCTTCATTGCCGAACGCTTCAAGTCCAACATTCGGGAACTCGAGGGCGCGCTCAAACGTGTCGTTGCGCACGCTCGGTTCACCGGTGAACCGATAACCCAGGATTTCGCCCGCCAGGCATTGAAAGAGTTACTGGCGGTTCAGGATAAACCGATTACGATTGACAATATTCAGAAGCTTGTCGCGGAGTATTTTAAAATCAGAGTTGCAGATCTGCTATCCAGTCGTCGCAACCGATCGATAACCCGCCCGCGGCAAATTGCCATGGCGCTGGCAAAGTCCTTGACGCGCCATAGCCTGCCCGAGATAGGAAATGCTTTCGGTGGGCGTGATCATACTACGGTCCTGCACGCTTGCCGCAAGGTCGAATCGCTGCGCAGCGAGGATCGAAGAATCGATGAAGATTACGAAATATTGGCGCGGATGTTGAGCAATTAA
>JAACFA010000327.1 GCA_009937625.1 Gammaproteobacteria bacterium
CGGCAGGATGTCGTTGACCGTGGACCATGATGTCCAGATATGACAATTATCGCCCGCAGTGCCTGGCAATGAGAGAGTTTCGAGACGAATCGAGGATTTTGAGATGATTAGACCGACCGCGGCGAGTTCGCCACGTGTTCCCCGAAATCTGGTTTTACTGTTCTCAGTGCTTCTGCTGGTTTTTGCGCGTTCGGCGGTGGCTGAAGAAAACGCGTCGAACCCGCTGGCGGCCGTCAGCAATCTCGACCTCAGGTTGAAAGTCTACGATCTCGACCCGGGCGACCGCGAGGAGTTTTACTTCGACGGTGCGACCATGTTGAATCCCAAGTTGAAACTCAAGTACGAACTCCACTATTGGCAAACCGATGTTACCGGACGCGACGAAAGCGATTGGGAGTCGGCCCTGGTCAAGCTGCTCTATTTCCCCAAGGAGGGAAAACTGGACAGCGGCAAGCCTTACAGGGTCACGGTCGGATTTGATTATATCGTGGATCTAGGAGACGAAGATAAAGGCACCGGTAGCGGTGCCGACGAGATTGCGCCTCTCGCCGGCGTAGCAATCTCGGTCAGCGAAAAGCTGGTGCTGATCCCGCTGTTACAGCACTTCGAAAGCGTCAGTGGCAATGATGTTAGTCAGACCTCGGGCCGGTTTATCGCGCTGCGGACGCTGGAAAACAAAAAATGGTTCAAGGCGGACTTAAAGTTGCCCTACGACTGGGAAAACGAAACCTGGCCGGCCAGCCTTGAGCTGCAACTGGGAAAGACGTTCGACTCCGGAATCGGCGGCTATATCGATGCGCAGGCCGGTCTTGGAGGGGACAAACCGTATGCCGGTGTTTTGGGCGTCGGATTGCGTTTGGGTTTCTAGGCTACCGGATACCTGCAACCCGGATTGCATCATTGAATCCGGAGTTTGCCAGCACGGCGGGATCTCCTCTAAGGGTCCCACCCGTGGGAGCAATAAGACAATACCGGATTTTGCCGGTATTGTTGTTTCCAGCAACCCGGGTTTGTCATAATCACGCCCTGGCAGGCGTAACGGATGTCCTGGGTCGTTTGCCTCGATTGCCTGCATTCGAAGAGATTGGAGTTTAATATCAAGATGCGAATGATTCGTGCCGGCCTGCTGCTGGCGCTGCTGCTGGCTGCGCCGCTCGGCCGAGCCGACTGGATCAACCTGACCGGTTCCGAAACCGCGCCCAACATCGCCGAGATTTACGTCATGGACGATCATGTGCGGCTCGTTTTCGAGGTCTATATCGGTGACCTCGAAAAGTTTACCGAACTGGTGCCGGATGCGTGGTTGTCCGAGGCGGACGAGGCTCGTCCATCGTTGGAAGAGCGCATGCGCACTTTCTCCAGCGAGCGCTTCAGGTTCGTGACCGAAACCGGTGAGGCGCTGCAGGCGCGGCTCGAACTGGTCGAGCCGCGCCTGCGCGTCGACCGCAAGTCACCGTTCGCCGGCATGATCAACCCGCTGACGCGCCAGCGCGTGCCCGAAGCGCCGGCCGACAAGCGCGTGCTCTACGCCGAGATCGTCTACCCGTTTGAGCGCAAACCCGAGCAGTTGACCATCGTGCCGCCAGTGGATGAGGACGGTATCGCCGATGTCACCATCGGATTTATCGCGTACCACAAGTCGGTGCCGGTGATCGACTTCCGCTACCTCGGCCAGCCGGCGACGCTGAACCTCGACTGGCAGGACCCCTGGTACAGCCGTTTCGACAACCCGAACCTCAAGCGGCACCACAAGTCGGCGTTGATGTCGTTTCTCTATGTCGAGCCCTACGAGGTCAGGCACGAAATCCTGACCCGGGTCAAGGACCTCGAAAACTGGATGGAGCTCGGTCTGCGCGACCCGGAATACATCGAGATCGACGAGCTCGAGCCGCTCAAGCAGCGCATCGGCGAATTCCTGATCGGCAAGAACCCGGTCAGGATCGACGGTGCGACGGTCAAACCGATCCTCGATCGCTCGAATTACGTGAAGGTCAGCCTCAGCGGTATCCAGCTGCTCGAAAAACCCGAACGCCTCGAAGTGTCGACCGCGATCGTCGGTGTCATCATCACTTACCTTACCAGCGATCTGCCGCGCGAGGTCACCGTCGACTGGGAACTGTTCAACGACCAGATCGAGCGCATCCCGGCGACCGCGACCGATCCCGCGGGCCCGTTTACGTGGACCAATTACCTGAAAAAATACAAGGTGCCGACGGTCGAGCAGGTCGCGGTCAAGGGCAGCCTCGGCGATGTGCGCATTCCGCTCGTGAGCCTGGCCTGCGGCCTGCTGTTAATTGTGTTGCTTGGATTACTGTGGTACCGGCGCCGTGCACAAAAACCGTTGCGCGGGGTCGGCATCGGGCTCGTTGTCGTTGCAATCGCGGCCGGAGCCGGCTGGCCCTACGCCGGCGTCGTCGTCGCGCGGCCGGCGCTGATCGCCGCGAATCTGACCGAGGAGCAGTCAAGCTTGCTGCTGCAGGCAATGCTGAAAAACGTCTACCGCGCATTCGATTTCCGCGACGAGGAAGACGTCTACGACAAACTCGCGCTGTCGGTCGACGGTGAGCTGCTGGCGGACATTTACCTGCAAAACCGTAAATCTTTCGCGGTGCAGCGCGCCGGCGGCGCGCAGGCCAAGGTCAAGAGCGTGGACATCCTGAGCGCCAGCGCCGAGCGCGCCGACGACGGCGATCTGGCGTATCGCATCCGCGGTAACTGGACCGCGACCGGCACCGTCGGCCACTGGGGTCACATTCATGTGCGTGAAAACCTCTACGATGCCGAAATTCGAGTCGAGGCTGTCGACGGCAAATGGAAAATCACCGGGCTCGAGATTATCGAGGAAAAGCGCATCGAGCCCGGATCGGCGCGCGTGCAGGCGCCAGCGGATCCCGCTGCTGGGTGACACCTGCGGTAGCACAGACCTGGGCCTGGAACAGACGATGTTAAGCATTAATGCTCTTGAGTTTGGCTATCCCGACAGCGACTTTACGCTCGCGATCGAGCGACTCGAGGTTGCCGCCGGCGAGAAGCTTGCGGTCATCGGACCGTCTGGCTCGGGCAAGACCACGCTGCTGAACCTTGTCTCCGGAATCGTCCGCCCTGACCGCGGCGAAATCCGCGTCGCCGATACGCACATCGAGCGGCTTTCCGATGCCGCGCGCCGCGATTTCCGCATCAATCACATCGGCTTCGTGTTCCAGGACTTCGAGCTGATCGATTACCTCAACGTGTTCGACAATATCATCCACCCGTATCGCATCAGCCGCGCGCTAAAACTAACCCCCGCGGTGCGCGAGCGCGCGCGCGAGCTGGCGGCGCGCGCCGACATTGGCGACAAGCTCAAACGCCACGCCGGCGAGCTGTCGCAGGGCGAAAAGCAGCGCGTCGCGATCTGCCGTGCGCTGCTGCCGGGCCCGCGGCTGGTGTTCGCCGACGAGGCCACCGGCAACCTCGATCCGCGCAACAAGGGACGGATTCTCGACCTGTTGTTCGATAGCGTCGACGCGCACGACGCGACGCTGCTCGCGGTGACTCACGACCACGAATTGTTGCCGCGTTTCGACCGCGTGGTCGATTTCCTCGATTTTCGCGACGGGGAGGGCGGATAATGCACGCGCTCTACCTCGCCTGGCAGTATCTCGTGTTCAACCGCCTGCGCACGCTGACGCTGATCGCCTGCGTGACGCTGATCGCGGCGCTGCCGCTGTCGCTCGAGGTGTTGCTCGCCGAGAGCGA
>JAACFA010000119.1 GCA_009937625.1 Gammaproteobacteria bacterium
AGTGCTGGGTCATTTGAGCGTGGCTGATAATGTCACCATTACCGCGATGTCGCTGGTAACCAGGGACATCAGGCAGCCGGGAATTTATTCTTCTGGAACGCCATTGATGGAGAACAGCGCCTGGCATCGCAGTAACGCGCGTTACAAGTCGCTGGACAATTTAGCGCAAACTGTTGCCAGGTTAGAGAAAACCAAACGGTAAGCGCCGTATCGACGCTTACCAGTAAACGGGGATTGAAATTGGAACTTGATATCAGCAAGGTGATGGAGCTGCTGCCCCATCGTTATCCGTTTTTGCTAATCGATCGCGTGGTCGAGATCGAGCAGGGCAAAAGCCTGTCGGCAATCAAGAATGTAACCATTAACGAGCCCTTTTTTCAGGGGCATTTTCCAAATCAGCCGATTATGCCGGGCGTGCTGATACTCGAGGCATTGGCGCAGGCTACCGGGCTACTGGCATTTTCCGATATGGGGGATGGGCATGAAACCAAGCTCTACATGCTGGTAGGTATCGATAAAGCCCGTTTCAGGGGGCAGGTGGTTCCCGGCGACCAGCTGCTGCTGAATATTGGCCTGAAGCGAAACATGCGAGGTATCGGCATGTATCAGTGCAAGGCAATGGTCGATGGCGCGGTGGTTGCGGAGGCTGAAATGATGTGCTCTGCCCAGGAGCGTCAGCAATGATTCATGAAACCGCTATCGTCGACGCTAGCGCGCGCGTAGCGGCCGACGTCGAAATCGGACCTTACAGCGTGATCGGAGCAGGGGTCGAAATTGGTGCCGGCTCGGTCATCGGGCCGCATGTCGTCATTATGGGCCCCAGCAAGATCGGCCGCGATAACCGGATATTCCAGTTTTCGTCGATCGGTGAAGCACCCCAGGACAAAAAATACCAGGGAGAGCCAAGCCTGCTGGAACTCGGCGACCGCAACGTGATTCGCGAGTATGTAACCCTCAATCGTGGCACCGACATGGGTCACGGCAAAACGGTGATTGGCAGTGATAACCTGTTCATGGCCTACAGCCATGTCGCACACGACTGCATCGTCGGCAGCCATACGATCTTTGCCAATGCAGCCTCGGTGTCGGGGCACGTCGAAGTCGGTGACTACGCGACACTCGGTGGTTTTACATCGGTACACCAGTTTACCCAGATCGGCAGCAGGGCGTTTTGTGGCCTGGGCTCTATCGTCACCCAGGATATACCGCCGTTTTCCACCGCAGCGGGAAATCGTGCCCGGGTGATCGGAATCAACAAGGAAGGTTTGAAGCGCAGGGGATTTTCTCCTGAAGTGATACGCGCTCTGCACAAATCGTTTCGTGAACTTTTAAAATCGAGGGGGTCAAAAGAGGAAGCTTTCGCGAATCTCGAACCTTTGTGTAAAAAATACCCGGAGGTCGAGGAGTTTGTCGATTTCGTCAGAAACAGTAAAAGGGGGATAGCCACTTAGCGAGTTCCGGGGCTAGCTGCTGGCACCAGGGCTCGACGCTAGCCGCAAGATCAGCTTGCGGAACGAGGTCATGAAAGCGCAAAAGTATTGTCTCTGGATATTAACCGTCCTTATGCTAAACGGATTGTCGGCTCAGGCACGGGCGATAGAAATTCTCCAATATATCGAGGCGGGTAATTATGCCCGGATCATGGAGGATGCCAGCGGCATAAAAATTAGCGATGAAGGCGTGGTTTATGTCACCAGTGAAGAACGGGGCACGCTGTTAAGAATCGTCGATGGTAGTATCGAAGCATTCAGCCTGTCACCTTCGATTTTCGATGACTCCAGTCTCGGCGGCGTCGATATTCTACCCGGAGGTAATCTCGTTGTCGTAAACGAAGGCTCCGGCGAGGTTGTAATTCTAGATCCGGATCTGGAACTCGTAACCCGGTTTTCGCAATCCGGGAGCTCTCCGGGCAAGCTCAAAGATCCGCAACCGGTTGCCGTTTCATCCAACAGAAAAATTTACCTGGGCGACGTCAATAACAAGCGGGTTAGCGTGTTTAATTACCAGGGCCTTTTTTTGCGCAGTATGGGCAGAAATGGCAACCGAAAAACAGATATCCTCAAACCCACCCATATCAGTATCGATGCCGATGAGAATATCTATGTGCTCGAGGGTCCAACCCGGATATCCATTTTCAACCTGCACGGGGATCTGATCGAGCGCATCACGGCCCAGGAACTAAAGGAGTTCTTTGGAGAAACTCCCGAGTTCAGCGCGCTGACTACCGACCTCGATGGAAATCTGTATCTCGGCGATGACGTCAGCAAACGGATCGTGTTTTTCGACTGGCGAAAACGCCAGGTGCTGGGAGAGTTTGGCGGGCTTGGGCAATCGCGCACGCGTTTTCTCGATATTAGCCAATTGTCTGTGAATACCAACGGCCAGCTAGCGATTCTGGATACCAGGAACAAGAAGGTAGAGGTTTTGCAGCTGGACCAGACAGATTTTGCCACTCCAGTGGCGATCGATTTGATCGAATTCGGGGCCGCTTACGATGCCCCCTGTATTTCAATGGCCGCCTTTACCGACGACCGGGCCCTCTGCATCAGGCCTGACCACCTGGGGGTTGCCGTGCTCGGAGCCGACGGCAGAGAGATCGGGAAGTTCGCCGAAGAGGCGAAAAAACCGCACGCGATTCATGTTGGTCTGCAATCGGTCGCAATACTCGACAAAAACAGGCTGCATGCTTTCTCGCTCGACGGCACCAAACTTTTTACGATTGGCCGTTATGGAACCTCGGCCGCGGGATTTCAGAATCCCAGTGACGTTTTCATAAGTCATGGTAGATATTATGTAACCGACAAGGGCAATAACCGGATCCAGGTATTTTCGAATGACGGGCGGTTTCTTGAAGAGATCAATCAACAACAGGATGGCGAACAACTGTTTGTCGAAGTAGGCCCCATCGCCCTGGACAGCGAGGAGAATCTCTACATCGCAGACCGTGGCGCGGGCGGTGTGATTCAGGTGATCAGTAAGGATCGCAGGAAAATTGCTGCCATCGGTATCGAGGGGAAATCACTGCACAAGTTTACCCGTTTCCATGGACTTGATATTGATTTGCAGGATCGGCTCTACGTCTTGGCGGCCTCGAGTTTCAACGATTACTGGGTTCAGGTATTCGAGAATTTCGAGCCATACCGTTCATTCGGCTCTGCGGGTAAGAATGAAACACTGGCGTATTTCGAAAAAGCAACATCGATTTCGGTGTCATCCGGATCGAAGAACAGCATTTATATCAACGACAGCGAGCGCCAGAAATATTTTCGTTTCGATCTTCTGGAATATCCGGATTCGGCATTCGGCCTGAATATCTCGGCCAACCGGGATCAGGTCAACCTGACATGGAGCAGCAGTAAATCTCCACTAATCGAAAAGTACGAAATCGAAGCGGCTGAATCCAGGGAAGGGCCGTTCGAGACCATTGCCACGAGTCCGTCGCTGCGGCAGACGCTGTCGGTCGAGACGGCCGGCAGCTATACCTGGTTCAGGGTAGTTTCGGTCAGCGCCCATGGACTGCGGGGCACGCCATCGGTACCGAAGCAGAATAATTTCCAGACGATTACAGCCCTTTACGAAAGCAATAAGTTCGCCGATGTGGTAACGCTGGCTGACAGGATGCTTCGACTCGAACCGGACAATGCCGATGTCCGTGATTTACTGGGCATGAGTCTTTACCAGCAAAAAAATTATGCACGAGCGATCGGCGAGTTCAGACGACTGGCTGGTTCGGAATCCTATCGTGACAAGGCGATCCGTTATCAGGTTCGGGCACATTACGAACTGGGGCAATTCGTCGAAGCTCGAGCGCTGATCGATGAAGTGCTGCAACAGGAACCGGCCGAAGTCGAGCCGTACTTGATCTGTACCCGGTCGAGTCTAAATCTGGCGGATGCACTTGGCGCGGTTACCTGCGCGGAGGACGGCCTCGCCGCGCACCCTGAGAATGTCGAGCTGCGCTACCTGCTGGGCCGGGCCTATATCGAAGCAGGCATCGTTGAGGACGGGCTGCTGACCTACCGGGAGATAGTCGAGCGCCATCCCGATGATTTCAGGATCAGGCTGAGGATTGCACAGGATCTATACAACATGAGCAGCTACGAGGTGGCACTGGAGCACTTTACGGCGGTCTCGGCAATGCGTCCGGACCTGGGTGCCGCCGCGGTCGGTATGGCACGCTCGTTGTTGCATCTCAATCGCGACGAGGAGGCCAAATCGGTAGCAGTCAAGTTGTCCGGCGATAAGGAAACCAGGAGCGAAGGCTATTATCTGCTCGGTAAAATCGCCGGCAAGCAGGAAAGGCACAAGGAGGCCGTATTGCGCCTGACACGAGTTGTCAAAGACAGTCCCGAAGTGATCGACGCCTGGCTCTCCCTGGCGCGCTCTTTCGCCGCAATGGAGCAGCCAGGCGAAGCTGTAAATTCCCTGGCCCAGGGCATTGAACATAATCCTGAAGCATTTGAACTCTACGCGCTCGCGGGCAAGATTGAATTCGAGCGTGAGCTTTACCGGGATGCTAATGTCTATCTCGAAACGGCCGTCACGCTGTTTCCGCAGTCTCTCGATGAACAAAAGCGCTACTCTCGGAGCTTGTTTGCAACCCGAAACTACCGCTCTGCTGCAATTCATGCCGAGGCTGCGTCAAGGATCGCGCCCGAGGATATCGACGTACTGGTGCTGCAGGCAGATATTGCGAATCAGCAGGGCAAGGTCGGCTCAGCCATCGAATTTCTCAAGACGGCAATCAGCATCGACCCCACGTCTCCCGATTTACAGTACCGGATTGGACGCGTCTACCAGGATGCAAACCTGTTCGACGCGTCGAGCGATCACCTCGAGCGGGCAGCCGCGATTCGGCCACAGTGGGCGGAGCCGCATATTGCGCTTGGCAACCTGTATGCCAAGCGGCGTATGTTCGACGCGGCGGTTGCGGAGTATGAAAAGGCGGTAGAGCTCGATCCCTCGGAGCAGAATCGCGCCATCCTGAATGTCGCTTTCGCGGAACGCAAGAAATCGCTCGAGTTCAAGCACAACACTCCCCAGTTGTTGCTGTCCGACCTTAAACTGGACACAGTTTTCTCGGCTGCTTACAAAAAGTACCAGGACCGGCCAATCGGCAGCGTCAAGTTACGTAATGTCAGCGCTACCGGGTACGGTAATCTGAAATTATCTTTCCAGATCAAGGAGTTTATGGATTTTCCGACTTCGGTCGATATTCCTGTTATCGAGGGTAAGGAGACCCGGGAAATTCCGATAAATGCCACATTCAACAACCGAATTCTCGAAGTCGACGAGGATACGGGGGTCCAGGTCGAAGTCAGGTTGACCTATCAGCGTGATGGGCAAAAAGACGATATTACGCTGACACAGCCGATGACGGTTTATGGCAAGAATGCGATCGTCTGGGGTAACTCGGAAATGATCGGTTCGTTCGTTACGCCGAAAGACGATACGCTCAGGGATTACGTTCGCCAGGTGGTCAATGCCTTTCAACCCGACCCCGGGCCACTCAACGAAAAGATGGTAGCGGCGATGGCGTATTTCAGCAGTCTGACCGCCTCCGGCATTAATTACATTGTCGATCCCAATACCCCGTTTAGTGAGTTACGCGACGATCAGATCGACTACGTCCAGTTTCCGCGCGAAACCCTGCGGCTAAAAAGCGGAGATTGCGATGATTTATCGGTATTGATCAGCGCCGGGCTCGAAAACCTGGGCATCAATACTGCCTTCATCGAAATTCCGGGGCATCTATTCCTCATGTTCGATACCGGGCTCTCCGAGCAGCAGGCCGACCTGATCAGCCAGGACAACAGCCTGCTGGTAATAGACGATGGCAAGGTGTGGATACCGCTGGAAGCAACCATGATCAATACGAATTTCAACGAGGCCTGGGCCGAGGGGGCGCGCAAGTATCAAGCCGCGCTGGTTGCCGGCGAGCTCGGGATAATCAACCTGGAGCAGGCCTGGCAAGAGTACAAACCGGTAACGTTGCGCAAGGCGAACTACTCGCCGGAATTACCGGACGTGCAACGCACCGAGAGCCTGGTTCGACAGGCCCGGGGCCTGCTGCTGCAAAAGAGCATCGATCGCCTGGTTCTTCCTTATCAGGCCATGGTGGACAATAATCCGAGTAATATTGCCGCACGACTGCAAATCGGTATTCTTTATGCTCGTTATGGCCTGTATGAGAGAGCGGAGCTGGCTTTCGATGCGCTGGACGAACTGGCGCCCCAGAACAGTGCGGTCAAGAGTAATCGTGGTAACCTGTACTTTTTACAAAGAGACTACGCGAGGGCAATCGACAACTATGCGCAAGCCGCCGAACTCGACCCCGAGGATGGCAGGATCTGGATCAACCTGTCTATGGCGCAATACAGGGCGGGCGACCTGCAGGCGGCCAGAAGCAGCTATGAACGGGCCTTAAAAATGGATAATAGCCTGAAAAAAGAATATGATGCGTATAGCAAACTTTTAAATCAGTAGATTTTCAACATGAAGAAATTTTTGATCATTATGCAATGCGTAATTGCACTGGGTTTTACGCCGATGCTCGGTGCCCAGGGCAGCAGCGGGTTCGTCGAAACCAGTTCTGATAGCGTTTTAACCGGGTTTTTCCGGTCGGTATGGGCGAATCTCAAGTCGTTCAATCCGTCGCAGCAAGAGTCAGCCAAATCGGAAGTGGTCTATACCGCCGGAATACGGGGCGCCGAAGCCACCGATACCCTGCTTCAGCCCTACTGGAAGAACGATTTGTCGCGGGATCAGCAGTTCCAGGCGGAATTGCAGAAATTCAGCCAGGCGCAATCAAAAATGGATCGAGGTGAACTCGAAGCTGCGGTGCTGGCATTCGATGAGTTTCTGCGGGAGTACGAGCATAGCGCGCTGTGCCCCAACGCACTTTTTGGCAAGAGCATTAGTCTTGCGGCGATCGGTCAGGCCGAACAATCGTTGATTACGATCCGCAAGTTCATCGCAGAAAATCCCAGGCATCCGCTGGTTGGCGATGCCCGCAAGATCATCCAGGAACTAAGTTAGCAACACGGCTGCAGTTTTCTAATTTGGCTGGCCAGGTTGTCAAACCGTAGCCTATCATGACGGCGTGAATATCCTCGCCATCGATACCTCTACCGAAGCCTGTTCCGCGGCGCTGCTGCGGGAAGACGGCGAGATATTCAGCCAGTTCGAGGTGGCACCGCGTCAGCACACCCGCCTGCTACCGCGCATGATGGACCAGGTGCTCGCCGCCTCCGGTATCGCCAAAACTTCGATAACGCATTGCGCCTTTGCCAATGGTCCTGGGGCTTTTACCGGGATAAGGATAGCTGCCGCGCAGGCGCAGGGAATCGGAATTGCGCTCGGTATCCCTTTGCTGCCGATATCGACACTGGCATTACTGGCGCAGACGGGCATCGACCGGTTCGGTTGCAGTCGACCGCTGGTCGCGCTCGATGCGCGTATGCAGGAAATTTACTGGGCGATTTACGACCAGGATGAACAGGGCCAGGCCCGGCTGACGGGTAGCGAACGCCTGAGCCCGGCTGCCGACATCGACATCGAAGCTGGCGTCGATTATGGCCTTGGGCACGGTTGGGTAGACGAACTGCGCGCAGCGGCCGACTTTAGCGTCGAGGCAGAGTTGCTGCCAGACGCCAGATCGATGCTGCAGCTGGCCGCGGCGGCGGCAAGTGCCAGGCTCGGGGTTGACGCCAGTTCGGCCGGCATCAACTACCTTCGTAACCGGGTTGCCGAGAAAAAGACCACTTGAAACAGTCGGCGCTGGCCTATCCTTACGGCGATGCTCTCATCGACGGCGTTATCAAGTCGCGGCCGCAGGATTTTATAGTGGTCGAAGAGCTCGGGTTCGAGCCTTCGGGAGAGGGGGAGCACCTGTTCCTTCAGGTGGAAAAATCGGGCCTCAGCACGCCTGAGCTCGTCGCCAGAATATCCAGGGATTACTCGATTCATCCCCGTCACATCGGCTTTAGCGGCATGAAGGATAAGAACGCCCTGACTACGCAATGGCTAAGCCTGCATCTGCCCGGACAAAAAGCCGACCCGCAGGTCTCCGTGGGCGACGATTACCGCGTGCTGCGCGCGCTGCGTAATCGCAGCAAGCTGCGCCGCGGCAGCCACAAGTCCAATTTCTTTCGCGTCTGTATCCGGGCAATCGATGACCTGCCCGCGGCCAGTCGCGAACAGTTGGAGGCCATTGCGAGCCGGGGCATGGCCAATTATTTCGGGGCACAGCGTTTTGGTCGTCGCCAGGACAACGTCGAACAGGCGTTAGCGCGGCTCGCCGGGTCGCGTCTCAAGCGCACGCGCCGCGGCATGTTGCTGTCGGCACTGCGCAGCCACCTGTTCAACCAGGTGCTATCACGGCGCATCTCGCTGGGGCACTGGGCACACCCACTCGAGGGCGATGTATTCATGCTTCGCGGCAGCCATTCGATTTTCAGCGAGGCGCTAGACGCAAGCTTGCTGCAACGTTATGCGAGTATGGACATCGCCAGCACCGCCAGCCTGTACGGCAGCGGTCAGAGTCAACTCTCGGGCCCGGCTTTACAGCTAGAGCAACAGGTGCGCAGCGAACATGGCGAAATCACGGGCTGTCTCGACAACCAGGCCGCCAAGCTGCAGATGCGGCCACTCAGGGTCGTGGTCGATGACCTGCAGTACGAGCTGTACGCGGCGGAAAAATGCCTGCTACTGGAGCTGCGACTGCCCGCGGGCAGCTACCTGACCAGCCTGCTGGATCATTTCATCAGCGTAACCGAGCCGGGAGGGCTGTCCCGATAGTAGCTGTCCATTTCCTGACTCAGGCATTGCGCGACCCCGCTTTCGACGAGCGATTCCAGCTTGGCCCTGAATCCCATCGATTCCCACAGCTCGTCGTGCACGGTACAGGCAAGAATCCCGCCGGGCCTGAGAATGCGAAATATCTCGTCCAGCGGCTGCGGACCGACATGGCCGTGGGTGAAAGTGCCCGAGGATATGACAGCGTCGTAGCATTCATCGCCACGCTGCAGCGGCTGGTTAACATCGCCGACCAGCAGTTCGCGGTAAATACCGCGTTGCCCGGCGACCCGCACCATATCCTGCGACAGGTCGATGCCATCGAGATTGTCGTAGCCTTTGTCGGCCAGGTAAACGCAGGTCAAACCGGTACCGCAACCGATATCGAATATCGAGGATCGGGTGTCCGTTAAATGCTCGCTCAGCAGCTGCGCAATGGTCGTCGGCGAGGTGTAACCCAGTTCCTGCAGCATCTGGTGATCGTAGTCTTCCGCCCATTTGCGGTAAAACTCGATCATGTCGGCCTCATCCTTCAGGTTGTAGGCTGCATCGACGAATTCGCTGGGACCTTTAGAGGCTGTTGAGGATGGTTTCGGCGTCGCTGACCTTGAATTCGCCCGGAGCCTCGATATTGAGTAATTCGACCACCCCGTCATTGACCACCATGGCATAACGTTGCGAACGTATTCCCATGCCGACGGCATCGCGATCCAGTTCCAGGCCCACGGCACGGCTAAAATGAGCGCTGCCGTCGGCGATCATCATGACACGGTCTTCGACGTTCTGGTCTTCGCCCCAGGCCTGCATGACGTGGGCATCGTTGACCGACAGGCAGATGATACGGTCGATACCCTTTTCGAAAAGCCTGTCCGAATTGACCACGTAGCCAGGCAGATGCGAAGCGGAACAGGTTGGGGTGAAAGCGCCTGGCAGAGCGAACAATACGACTTTCTTGCCGCCGAACAGCTCGTCGGTATTTATTGTTTTTACCTCCCCGGCGGTCTTGTATTGCACATCGATTGAGGGTAGTTTGTCGCCTACCTTGATTGTCATATCGGGTTTCCTGAGATTTGTTTCGGGCTGCAGATACTACATCGAATTGGTCGATTTCCCAACGTTTTACCTTCTATGCCGGACCCTGACTTGATAAAGCAACGCAACCACTGGATATTCGATCTCGACGGTACGCTGACCGTTAGCGCACACGATTTCGAACACATCCGCAGTGAGCTCGGATTGGCACCGGAAACGCCAATTCTCGAAGCCCTGCATGCGATGCCCGCAGCCGAGGCGGCACCGCTGTGGGAGCAGCTCAACGAGCTGGAGTTTTACTATGCCGGCAAGTCCT
>JAACFA010000120.1 GCA_009937625.1 Gammaproteobacteria bacterium
TGGAGAGGTGTCCGAGTGGTTGAAGGAGCACGCCTGGAAAGTGTGTATACGTTAATAGCGTATCGAGGGTTCGAATCCCTCTCTCTCCGCCAGATACCAAAAAGGGCCCCTTTCAGGGGCCCTTTTTGGTATCTGTTGGCGAGACGAGGCAGATGAAAACCCTCTGGTTCGACAAATCACACAAGCAATCTGGACCGCCGCAGGCGATCTCTACCACCCAATACGGGAGACAAGCTAATGTCCGAAGAACATAATTTTTTCAATCTCGATGCAGCAGATCAGGGGATTGCCAGGCAGCTCGCCGACGGTATGACCACGCGGGTCTTTCCAGGCGACGACGCGATGATTTCGGTGGTGCGCATCGAGCCGAACAAATCGGGGGATACCCATTCTCACCCGCAGGAACAATGGGGCCTTTGCGTCCGCGGTTCAGGACTGCGCCGCCAGGGAGGCGAGGAAATTCATGTCAGTGCTGGCGACTTCTGGCGCACTCCCGGCGGGGTGGAGCACGGCTTTACCGCCGGTCCTGATGGTGCGGTGATATACGATGTATTCGCGCCGCCGCGTGAAGAGTATAAGAAAGCGGGTGCGGGTTTTAGTTAGGCCCATCACCGGCAGGATTTTACAGCCGCATGTGTCGGTTAAGACGCCGCTGAAGCCAGGGGGATCCCGCAAAACGGCTCGTGCGCTCAGGATTCGATTGTCTAGAGGCGCAAGATCCCCGCTTGCGCGGGGATGACTAGATTGTTGCGGGGATGACTAGATTGTTGCGGAGATGACTAGATTGTTGCGGGGATGACTAGATTGTTGCGGGGATGACTTGAAGGACAAAGACCGATTGCCTTAGTCGAGACGCCTGAGATAGTCGGGTAAATCCTCCGTGCCTGTTTCAGCGCACGACGAGCACCGAGCACTTGGCGTGGCGCACGACCTTGGCTGCGGTCGACCCGAGGAAATAATCCTGCAAGCCCGGCCGATGCGACGCCACGATTATCAGGTCGACATTCTTTTCCTCGGCCACGTCGAGGATCGTGTTGTAGGAATGGCCGGTGCGTATCTCGACATCCATTTTCCTGCCGCTGGCGGTAGCAATGGCTTTCAATTCGTCGCGCGCCGTATCCAGTGATTTGTCGATGATATCGGCCGGCAGGTTGATTGCGGCCCAGTTCGGAATCTCTTCGACCACATTGAGCAGGATTATTTTCGAGTCTTCGGTGGCATGATCTATCGCCATATCGATAATAGACTTGCCCTCGACCACGTGCCCCATATCGATGGGTACCAGAATCGTCTTGTACATGTACCTTTCCCCTTGTTTGATTATCGATGGAAGTATGATCCATCCACCTGGACCAGTTTAACTATGATCCCCCGGTCCGGTCTAGACCTTGATACACGTCAATCGTGTTTCATTCACTCGCGATGTTCACTCTTGCCCCGAGCCTGGCCGGAAGTTTACCGTCGGCCTCGAAGCTGACCACCAGGGTTAACGACGGATGGTTGTTTTCACCCCGGGTAACCTGCTGGTCGACCGCGACTATCTTGCCGGGATAGCTCTGTTTCTGGACCGTTACGCTGGCTGCTCGATGCAGTAGATTCTCGCTCCAATGCTCCAGCGGTAGCAGCACCGTGACGACCATGGTCTTGTTATCGGCCAGGGTGAGCAGCGCCTGATCGCTGATCCTGGTATTGATATACTGCCCGGGGCTTGCTGCTATACCCAGTACAATACCTGCAATCGGTGATCTGATTTCGGCCTCGGACAGGCGGTATTGCGCTCGCCTGAGTTTAGCCCGGGCAGCTTTCAACCTGGCCACGGCGATCGCGTAATCCTGCTCGGCATGCTGCAATGCCACCAGCGCCAGCGAATCGCGATCAAACAGTTCCTGCGCCTTCTCGAGTTCGGTCAGCATTCGCTCCACACCGGGCGTCAGCGCGTCGACCTCGGCGCTGGCATGGTCAGCATTAGCCTGCAGGCTGGTCTTATCGAGCACCAGCAGCAGTTCACCCGGTGCGACCTGTTGCCCCACCGCAACGTTAATCCGATGGACCCGGGCGCTGACACTGCTATTCAACGCCAGGCGTTGGGAAAAATCGATTTGACCGTCCAGGTCGATGGCAAACGCGGGCATCGCCCCGGTTACGAATAATATGGCCAGCAGGAAACGCATGTTAATCTCCGTTTCGAGACGCTGATATCTCGGTTAAAAATTCGGCGCCCACCAGCGCAAGCAGGCGCTGATAGGCCAGCTCGTAGGCATATAGGGATTGCAGCCGTTGACTGTTGCTGCGCGAGTACAGCACCATCGAATCGCCAAGGTCGGTTTTAAATTCGAGCTCGTATTCCGCGCGGCTGCGATCGAGATAGCGGTCGCGGTAATCCTGTTCGATCGTCTTACCCTCGATCTCGAGTCGTAGTTGCTGTATTTTTTGCCACAGTTCGAGTACCTCCAGGCGCAGATGGGACTGCAGCTGCTGCTGATTGGCCAGCGCCAGCCGATGTTGCGCCTGTGCCAGGTTTACCTTGCCCGTCGACGAACCCGAGTAGAGTGGAATATCCAAATAGAGACTGGCGCGCCAGTCATCTCGCAGCCGGCTTTCGCGTTCATAGGTGGAGACTTCCAGTTCCAGGTCCAGGCTCGGATTGTCGGTCGATTCGGCGATCGCGATCGCCGCCTGCGCGGCCAGCGTGTTGGCGTGGGCGAGCTGCACGATTGCCGTCAAATCTTCGGGCAGCGGGCGTTGGGTGTCTATCGTGGGGATTTCTAGATCGGACGATAGCTGATCCGGATATCCCATGGCCTCGGCCAGTATGGTTCGCGTCAGGCGCTGCTGTTGTACCGCCAGGGTTCTCCTTTGGCGCACTAGCTCGAACTCGGTTTGCAGTCGCAATACCTCGATCTCGGCCACCAGCCCGAGTTCCTGTTCTTCCGCCGCATTTTCATAGCGGTTAAAAGCGACCGCGAGGGCTTCGTTTTCGCTGATGAAATTATTGTCCGCGTTCAGCACGGCAAAATACTTCCCCATGATTTCGAGCCGCCGGCGTTCGATCATGAGCCGTTTCTGCTGTTCCAGCGCCCGTAACTGCAGCGCCAGGTAGTTTTCGTGTGAATTCTGTAAACCGAAGTTGTACAACGGCTTGGAGAGAATCAGGCTCGCCGCGTTGTCGCCATCGTCGTCACCGGGCAGGGCGAAATCGGAGGTGCCAATCTCACGCAACCGCCCCTGGAGGTCGAGGCTGAAACCGTATTCCCCCTGTTTGATTCCGAGCTCTGCCCGGATGGACTCCAGTTCTTGCTCGACCCGGAGCAGGTCGTAATGTGACGGATTGTCGGCGGTGTCGAGGGCCGCGTCGAGGGTAAGCGGCTCCGGTAGCGGGGCGGCATTCACCAGGGTGAAGTGCAGCAATGCCAGCAGCCAGAAAAATCTCGATCGAGTAACTGCGATTAAGCTCATGGTCTCGACTTGATACCCCGCTTCAGTAAGGCACGGTCATGGCCGGCCGTGGATTTGTTATAAACGCCCTAGAGCGTTTTATTCTTCTTCATTTTTTTGTAGCGCGTAAAGCGGATTTTGCCCCCCGAGTCGTCTTTTTGCAGGTAAACCTGGTCGACGATGTATTCGCCCATCCAGATGAACTCCTCCACGCCCGACGGTGCGCCCACGTATTTAAAGATGCGTTTGCCCTCGAGGTCGTAGAACGCGAGCAGCGGGGTCGCACGCACGCGGTTCTGCCGGGCGAACTCCTTCTGCGTGGTGTCGCTGCCCTCGAAATCGACGATATCGATATCGCCTGTTTGAAGTATTCCTGTACTTCGGGCTGGTTGAGCACGGTTTGTTTCATGCGATGGCAAAACGGACATTCATCCATTTCGAAAAACAGGAAAACGCCCTGTTTTCCTTCCTCGCGTGCGATCTCGAGCTCCTCGCTCAGGTCGCCCAGCGATTGCTCGAAGAAGAACTGGTATGGATCGCGCGGGGTAGAAGCCTGGAGCAGGGCCGGCACGGCCCAGAAAAGAATTGCGAATGCGAGAAGCTTTCGTGCCATCATTAAAATCGTTTCAAATCAGGCCTTTCAGCTTCCCATTTTTGCATTCGCTTTTCAATAACTGCGTTACTGTTGCGGCTCTTGCTGCGCCTGAGCCGGTGCCTGGGCCTGTGCCTGGGCCTGGGCCGTCATCATGCTGGTCCAGGCATTCGGATCGAACCAGTTGAAGCCGGCGTTCGGGTTTGCGTAGCTGGCGCTGGTTGTGCCGCCCGGCATGTAGGCGTTCGGGTTCATCCAGGACATGTAGGTGTTCGGATCCATGAATACCTGGTAGTTGGCCGGATTCATCGGCTGCATATAGATCCCGGGGTTCATGAACTGCATGTAAGCCATCGGGTTCATCATGGCCATGTAACTAGCCGGGTTCATGTAAGCGCTGTAAGCCGCCGGGTTCATCCACGCCATCATGTTGTTCGGATCCGCGAACTGCATGTAAAACTGCGGAGTCATGAACTGGCCGTAGGTTGCAGGATTCATGAACTGCGGGTAGTTCATCGGATTCATGAAGACGGTGTAGCCTTCCGGACGCGCCAGGTTCATGCCCTGAGCGCTAGGCTGGGTATTCATCATGCCCATCCAGGCGAACGGATTCGCCATTTCCGCCGGGTTGGCGGTTCCGGTTGCCGGGGCGGTGGCCTCGTATGCGCTGGCTGTTCCCAGGCTTAATGCGAACAGGAGTGGAACAAAAATTTTCTTGATCATGGTTGGATCCCCCTTAAAGTGAGCCCTCATTGTATTAGCAAAATCTAATATACGAATATATATTCAGGGATAGATTGTAGGGTTATCGGGTATATAAACGGGTTACAGGCGGATTTTTCTGATTTTGGGTTGCAGCCTCGATCGCAGGGCTTAATATGCGAGTTGGACAACCGTTTTTCGCATGAAATCAATAATCGATAAACCATTCGGACTGCTTGCGATTTTCGTCGCCTTACTCGGCCTCGAGCTGTTCGTTTTTTACCTGCTGGTCGTAAGCGGCTTGCTGCCGACCCTGCTGGCCGAGGATTACAGCTTTATCTCACGCGTGATCCTGGTCATTTATCTCGGTGCCAGCCTGCACGTGATGCTGGTTTCCTATTATCTGTCGATCGAGAGCAACGATCTCAACGCTGGCTCTCCGCGGCGTAGCACCGGCAGCAGCGTGGCCCGCTATTTCTCGCTGCTGGGGGAGCCGTCCGGGGAAAGCGACGAATCGGGAGAATTACTGATCGATGTGCTCGACGGCCGCTGTCGCGGGAAATTCAGGTTTGGATACGTGGTTGCGGACCTGATGCTGAAGCTTGGATTGCTTGGTACCGTGATCGGTTTCATCTTCATGCTGGGATCGCTGGTCGATCTCAATAGCATCGATATTACCGTGATGCAGAAGTTACTCGCACAAATGAGCGGCGGCATGAAAGTCGCGTTGTTTACGACCTTGACCGGAATGAGCTGCGGCGTGCTGCTGAACATGAAGTATCAGCTGCTCGACTGGAGCGTCGATAACCTGCTTGACGATGTGCGTGAGCGAACCTTCCAGTACAAGAACAGATGAAACCGACGCGCCATAGCCATCAACTTTCGGATCCCTTCACCGATTTGTTATTCAATACGCTAATGGGATTCACGCTGCTGTTTTTCATCTCGATCATATTCATGAACCCGATAGCGAAGCTCGGTAACATCAATTACAAGGCCGAGTACATCATCACGGTCATCTGGCCCGAGGATCAGCCCGACGATATCGATCTTTGGGTGCAGGATCCTTACCAGGAAACCGTTTCCTACCTGCGCAAGGAAGCCGGTTGGCTCAATCTCGATCGCGATGACAGGGGCGATCTTAACGACACGGTCATGATCAACGGCGAGAAAGTCGTGCATCCGATCAACCAGGAAGTAGTGACCATTCGCGGCATTATCTCGGGCGAATACATTGTCAACCTGCATTACTACCAGTCCCAGAGCAACCGACCGGTCAAGGCCAACGTCAAGATCGAAAAGGTCAACCCGGTGTTGCGCCTGGTCTTCATCGATCAGCTGGTGCTGGAAAAGGTCGACGACGAGAAAACCGTGCTGCGCTTCGAGCTGGACGGCAATGGCGAAATTATCGGTATCAACAAGCTCGCCAAAACGCTAACCCCGTATCGGCTCGATCCCGAACAGTTACTGCCTGAGTCGGAGCAAGCTTTATGAGCGCCTCGCTGCTGGCCCTGGGGCTGGCCTATGTTTTCCTGTTATTCCTGGTACTGCTGGCGATTTTGAAAAGCGACCTGGGCCCCGGACTAAAGCTGGCTCTGGCAACCCTCTGCCTGGGTTTTTACCTGTGGCACTACGACGCCCTGCAGCAGTTCCTGGGCTGGCCCGCGGAGGAGGGTTTGCCGCAGCGATTCGAAGTCATCAGCAGCTTTAGCGTCGAACCCGACCTCAAGCGCGATCAACCCGGCGGGATCTACCTCTGGGTTCGTGACCTCGACAGCGATCAAGCGGTGCCGCGCTCGTATTACCTGCCGTACCATAAACCGCTGCAGCTAAAGCTCGGCGACATTATGCAGCGGCAACAGCAGGGGGAAAGGCATGTGGGCACGCCGCTACCCGGCAGGTCCGGTAACACCACGCAAATCGAGTTCGAGGCGCTAAGACGCGATACCCGGGCCCTCAAGAATTAAACTCAGGCGCGGGCTAATCGCCGCCTGCCGCTAGTTGGAGTATTGTTCCCTGGGCCCGCGTCAACTTAACCGGACTGGTCGATCCGTAATACGATGTAACTGCCGTAAAAATAGGGTGAATCCAGCATTTCGCGGCTCGCCCGCTGCAGCATTCGAGTGGCGCTCTCCCTGATTTCGGGGTCTAGTCCGGAAACCTCCACGGCCACGCTCAGCCACAGGGTCATCGGCGAGAAAGAGACCAGGTCTGGCATGATCCATTTCCCCGGAGCGATTGGAATAAGGGAGCGCGCTTTTTGATGCCAGCGATCGTTTTTCAGAAACAGCGAGTGCGCGCTCTCGACCAGGCGGCGGGCATCGTCGGCGGCTGCTCGCTGATCGAACCTGCGGCCGAAGTTGTAAAAGGCGTGTGCCACCTGTGCATAGTCCTCCAGCGCCGCCGCGGCAACATCGGCGTTGCCGGCAAAGCGAATCAGCTGTCCGTTACTATAAAAGTTATCCCGCATGTTGCGATACAGGGCCCGGGCACGCTGCGCGAAACGCTCGTCGAAATCCGCCGCGACGACGAGCGCGTCCAGCAGCATCGCGTTCCAGGCGGCCAGGCGCTTGGTGTCCGCGGGCATGCCGCCGCTGCGGTGCTGCCTGAGCTTATCGAGAATAACCGCCTTGTCCGCCAACTCGCTTTCGGTCAGTGGTCCATCCAGGGTCTTGATCAGGAATTCGCTGTTAGCGGATTCGAACTGCCCGCGTTGCGCCAGGTAGGCCATCTCGTCTGCTGTTAGCAGGCTCGCGAGTTCTGCCCGTGTCCATAGATAGGCCCCGCCTTCCTTGTTAGCGTGATCGACGGCAGACAGGCTGGACATGTAGCCACCGTCTGAATGTTTCAGGCTGGTCTCGACAAAATCGAGGGTGCGCATGGCGATATCGGCGTACCCCTGATCGGGCCACAGGCGATGCGCCTCGAGTCGAAGTGCGGAGTTTGCCAGTCGGGGTCGGTGGTATAGCGGAAGAAACCGTTGTTGACGTGGTCATGCAGATTTCTCGAGGCCATCATCTGCAGGGTCAACTGCACAAAACTTGCGACGTCCCGATCCAGGTTTTCATAGCGCCGGATTATGGCAATTAGGGTATCGAGTTGGGGTACGTTCGGAAACTTGCTGGTATTACCGAATCCGCCCTGCAACTCGTCCGCCGCCAGCATGGCCTGGGAGACGAAAGCATCCATCAGGTTTTGCGCCGGTATATCGGGCGCGTCGAAAGCCTGGTTGTCGAGGTCCTGCATCTCGGTCAGGAAAAATTCCCGCGCCGCCGCGGCGATTTTTTCATGGTTGTTGCGCCATTCGTCGTCGGTAAACCCCGTGACCGGATAGCCGTCCGGGGTCAGAAAAACGTTGAGTGGCCAGCCTGCGGAGCCGCGCACTTTCTCGACGAAACTAATCAGTCGCTGGTCGAGATCGGGATCGAGTTCGCGATCGATCTTGACCGCGATATAGCCGCGATTGAGCAGTTCGGCCACGGTTTGGTCACGGTAGCTTTCCTGTTGCATGACATGGCACCAGTGACAGGAAAAGTAACCGATGGATACGAATATCAGGCGATTGTCGGTTTTTGCGCTGGTGAACACTTCGTCGCGCCAGGTTTGCCAGTCGACCGGGTCGTCGCCATGCAGCGCAAGGTAGGGCGATGGATGCCCGTTGAGCTGGTTGGACGCCAGCGCTGCGCCAATACCGGTAATCAGGAGGCCAAGCAGGCAAACAAGCCGGAAATGTCGCATCAGTTGTCCGATATCAAGAAGATTTTTTCAAGACGCAAAATACTACCTCATCAGTGATATTGAAAGAATATTAGAAAAATCTAATATACGCGTAATAATCAATCACACAACCGGGCAGGAGTCAGATATGCGCCTGTTAACAGCTAGCCTCGTTTTTCTCGTCGGTGTGATCCCGGCCGCCGCCGCAGAATCCCTGCAGTCGGTGACTTCCGCGCGGGTATCGATGCCGCTGGAGTACCGCGTGGACGGCGTGGTCGAGGCGCGCCAGCAGGCTACGATGTCCGCCGAAGTGGCGGGTAAAATCGAGGCGGTCAATTTCGACGTCGACGATTTTGTCGAACAAGGCGAAGTAATACTGCGGATCCGCGACCGCGACTACCGCGCGCAGCAGCAACGGGCGCGCGCCGCACTCGACGAGGCGAATGCAAACCTGCAGGACATGCAGCTAGAATTCAATCGCAGCCAGGATCTACGCAAACAGAAACTGATATCGCAGGCGGATTTCGACAGGGCCGGGGCTAATCTCAAGGCGGCGCAGGCGCGCAAGACAGCCGCCGAGGCCAACCTGGAGCAGGCCGATGAGCAACTCGATCGGACCGTCATGCGGGCACCCTATAGCGGGGTGGTGGTGGAGCGACATGTCGAACCGGGTGAAGCGGTTAACCCGGGCCAGCCGATCATGACCGGCTACGCGGCGGGAGAGCTGCGAGTCACGGCCCAGATTCCGCAATCGATTATCGGCGGTTTGCGCCAGCAGCGCAGCGCCACGATCATCTTGCTGGAAGACGAACGCGCGCTACCGGTGACGAAAATCACCATTCACCCCTTTGCCAACCCGCAAAATCACTCGTTCCCGGTGCGCTTCGATTTACCGCCCACGGATAACAGGCTGTATCCGGGCATGTTGGTAAAGGTTGCGCTGACCATCGGCAGCGTCGATCGATTGCTGCTGCCGCAACAGGCCCTGGTGTCGCGCTCGGAAGTCAATGCCGTGTACGTTATCGGTGACCATGGCAGGCTCGCTTTCCGCCAGGTGCGTCCCGGCAATCGGTTTGGCGAGCAGGTCGAGATTCTGGCGGGGCTCGATGAAAACGAGACGGTCGCGCTGGACCCGGTACGCGCCGGGATAGAGCACAAGCGTCAACTGGATGCCGTCAAATGAGTAATTCGCTTGGTCCCTCCGGATGGGTGGCCAAAACCTTTCTGCAGTCCGAGATAACGCCCCTGCTGGCGTTGATTGGTTTGCTGCTCGGTGTTTTCGCGGTACTGGTGACCCCGCGCGAGGAAGAGCCGCAGATCAACGTGACTTTTGCCAACGTGTTTATCCCGTTCCCGGGCGCCACCGCCTACGAAGTCGAGCAGGTCGTCAGTATCCCGGCCGAACAGGTTTTGTCGGAAATTGTCGGTATCGAGCACGTTTACTCGGTGTCGAAACCGGGTGTCGCCATCCTGACGGTGCAGTTCGAGGTCGGCGAAGATCGCGCGCAGGCGATCGTGCGGCTCTACAACAAGGTGTTTTCGAATGCCGACTGGTTACCGAGCAACATGGGCGTCGGCCAGCCGATCATCAAGCCGCGCGGTATCGACGACGTGCCGGTGGTGGCCCTGACCCTGTGGAGTCAGAATCCACAGCGGACGGGTGTCGAGCTGCTGCAGGTAGCGCATTCGCTGGAAGCGGAACTGAAGCGGGTGCCGGGTACCCGCGATATATATTCACTCGGCGGAACCAGCCGCGCGGTGCGCATCCTGCTCGATCCGGTCAGGCTCGCCGGATTTAACATCGATCTCGATCAGATTCGTCACGGCATTATCGCCGCGAACCAGTCGCGCAACGCCGGCCAACTGGTGCGCGACAACCGTGAAATCACCTTGCAGTCGGGCACCTTCCTGAGCGAGGCCTCTGAAATCCGGGATCTCGTGGTCGGCCTGTCCGACGGCGTGCCGGTGTTTTTGCGCGATATCGCGACCATCGAAACCAGCCCGACCCAGGCAGACCAGCTGGTCTGGTTCGGCACCGGCCCGGCCGCGGACGATAAGGATATCACCGCGCGCGGGCGTTATCCCGCGGTCACGCTGGCGGTGGCGAAGAAGCCCGGTAGCAACGCGATCGAAGTGGCCGAGAAGCTGATCGAGCGCATCGCTCAATTGCGCGGCATCGTGATTCCCGAGAGCGTCGAAGTGACGGTAACCCGTAACTATGGCGCGACCGCCAACGAAAAAGCGCAAACCCTGATCCAGAAGCTGATGTTCGCAACCGCGGTGGTCGTGCTGCTGGTCGTGGTGACGCTGGGCCTGCGCGAGGCGGTTATCGTCGGCGTGGCAATTGCGGTAACCCTGGCGCTGACATTGTTCGCGTCCTGGGCCTGGGGCTTTACCCTCAACCGGGTCTCGCTGTTCGCGCTGATTTTTTCGATCGGCATACTGGTCGACGACGCCATTGTCGTGGTGGAAAACATTCATCGCCACATGGCGCTGGGCAGACGCGACCTGGTCGAAGCCATTCCGCTGGCGGTCGACGAAGTCGGCGGGCCGACGATTCTGGCGACGCTCGCGGTGGTGGCGGCGCTGTTGCCGATGGCATTCGTGACCGGCCTGATGGGGCCCTACATGAGCCCGATCCCGATCAATGCCAGTATCGGCATGCTGATTTCGCTGGCGGTCGCGTTTATCGTCACGCCCTGGCTCAGTCTCAAGCTGCTGGCGCATAAAGCCGGCGACGAGCACGCCGACGATGCGGCTTCCGGTCGACTCTACAGACTGTTCAAACGCCTGCTCGATCCTTTGCTGGACGACCGCAGGGGGCGGCGTAACCGCTGGCTGATGCTGCTGGTGATCATGCTACTGATAGCGGGTTCGCTGAGCCTGGCGGGATTTAAACTGGTGGTGCTGAAAATGCTGCCGTTCGATAACAAATCGGAAATTCAGATTGTTGTCGACATGCCGGAGGGCTCGAGCCTGGAGCAGACCGCGCGCGTCGTCGATGAGCTCAGCGACGTGATCGCCGCAGTGCCGGAGGTTACCGATTACCAGGGCTACGTGGGCACCGCGGCGCCGATCAATTTCAACGGCCTGGTGCGGCAGTATTACCTGCGCGAGGCGTCGAATCTCGCCGATATCCAGGTCAACTTGCGCCACAAGTCGTTGCGCGAGCGCAAGAGTCACGACATCGCGCAGGCGCTGCGGCAACCGCTGCAACGGGTCGGCAACGCCTACGGCGCCAACGTGAAGGTGGTGGAAGTACCCCCCGGGCCGCCGGTACAGGCGCCGCTGGTGGCCGAGGTTTACGGCATCGATTACCAGGGGCAGATCGAGGTGGCGCGCGATATCCGCACGATGCTCGAGCTGACGCCGGGTATCGTCGATGTCGACGACAGTACCGAGACCGAATCTGAGCGCTGGATATTGAGCATCGATCGCGAAAAGGCCACCCGGCTGGGACTGAACCAGGCCAGTATCGCCAACGCGATCGCCACGCTGGTCGACGGCGAGGATGTCGGCTACCTGCATCGCGACAATCTGAAATATCCGGTGCCGCTGCGCCTGCAGCTCAGCGACGGCGACCGGGCCGACATCACCAACCTGCTGTCGCTGAAGCTGCGCTCGCAGCAGCAGACCCTGGTGCCGCTGTCCGAAGTCGTGACCGTGTTCAAGACGCGCAACGAGAACAGTATTTACCACAAGGACCTGCTGCCGGTGGTATTCGTTACCGCGGATATGGCGGGTGAGCTCGACAGCCCGTTGTACGGCATGTTCGATGTGCTCGGTCAGCTCGAGCGCGAGGTCGTGTCGCCTTTACTCGATCAGCCGATCGAACAATACATGATCAACCAGCCGGACAATCCCTATCGCTACAGCCTGAAATGGGACGGCGAGTGGCAGGTAACCTACGAGACGTTCCGCGATATGGGCCTGGCTTATTCGGTCGGCCTGCTGATGATTTATCTGCTGGTGGTAGCGCAGTTCAAATCCTACTCGGTGCCGCTGGTGATCATGGCGCCGATTCCGCTGACCGTGATCGGGGTGCTGCCGGGCAACGCGCTGCTCGGCGCGCAGTTCACCGCGACCTCGATGATCGGCATGATCGCGCTGGCCGGGATCATCGTGCGCAATTCGATCCTGCTGGTGGACTTCATCAACGAGCAGGTGGCCGCCGGAATGGAGTTCAAGGAAGCCGTGATTCAATCCGCCGCGGTGCGGGCGCGGCCGATTACGCTGACCGCGCTGGCCGCGATTCTCGGCGCTTTTTTCATTCTCGACGATCCGATCTTCAACGGCCTCGCGATCGCGCTGATCTTCGGTATCCTGGTGTCGACCCTGCTGACCCTGGTAATCATCCCGATGGTTTACTTCGCGCTGAAACAGCGCGAGTTTTCCTGAGACACACCCCGGCCACGCGTCGCTCGGTTGACGCATTTGCCCGGCGGTTGCGGGGGAATCTTGCTCGAGCGGGAGCAGATTACCGCTTTGGCGAAGGGGCCAGAGATTACCGCTGATAAGAAATTTGCCAAAAAAAGATTCCCATTTTCGGGAGAAGTGCCATATAGCGTCTCAAAAATAAGAAACTCTGCGTTCAATAATGCATCCGCCTACAAAAAATTGCATCTAGTCGCTGCATTATTGCGACACCGGGTGCTCGTTTGCCCCGTTTTAGGGAGAATATCTGGCCGTTGCGCTTTTGGCACGGAGCTTGCTGAGTTACCGTTACAATAAGCAGTATAAGGAGGACTTGCGGTGTCTGATCTAATTAGAATAACGGTTTGCGATTTTAGTCCGATTATTCGATATGGGCTCAATCAGATTATTAGTTCGGTTGCCGATATGGAAATCGTCAGGAGTACCTCGAACTACGAGGATCTGCTGGCGGGAATCGACGACACCGATACCGACGTCGTTATCATCGATATCGAATGCGACGAGGACTCGGGGCTGGAATGCCTGCGCACATTGCGCGACCGACGCCCCGACCTGAATGTCATCGTATTTACCTCGTGCCAGGAAAAAAACCTGGTCATCAGGTCGCTGAACCTGGGAATTCGGGGTTTCAGGCTAAAGCAGACGGAGGTCGACGAACTGATCGACACCATTCGCGCGGTAAATTGCGGCAAGTCGAGCATGGAAACCTCGATTACAAAGATATTGCTCGAACAGGTCACACGCAACCGCCAGGGTAATATATTGAGTAAACGCGAGCGCGAGGTTTTACGCCTGATCGGCAAGGGCATGTCCAACAACGAAATTGCCAGAACCCTGTACATCAGCACGCGCACGGTCAAGTTTCACGTTAGCTCGATCTTCGACAAGCTGGAGGTCAAGAACCGCACCGAGGCCGCTTTGCTGGTGGCCTGAAAACGCCCCCTCACCGCGCAACCCGCAGGTCGCCTGCGATTCTGCGCGAACTTATCTGCAACGAGCCGCCTTTAGTCCCGTCCGTGACCCGTCCGAGCTAGAACAGCGCGTTGATCGACAGCAGCGCCTGGTACTTGTGGTAGCCGGAGTCGTCGTCGCTCGAGTCGTTGTCGGTGTAGGTCAGCTCCGCCTGCGTCGTCCAGGTCCGGTCCAGTTTGTAATTGCCCTCGAGCCGCAGGCGCGTGCGCTCGTCGCGGCGCGTGTCGCCGGAAACGCCCTTGTAGTCGGCGTCGCGGAATTCGAAACTGGCGCCGAGTTCGATGCGCGTGCTAATTTGGTCGAAGTAGCGCAGCCGAAATCGGTGATAGGTCGGCGAAAAGCTCTCGGTTGCGGTATTTTCGCGATCGTTGGCCTCGAGGCCGTACTCGAAGCGGTACTCGCGTCGGTCGACGTCGATCCGGTAGGAGGCCCAAAGCTCGGCGCGGCTGCCGTCGAGAAAGGCGAATTCGCTGGAGCCCTCCGAAACATCCTCGAGCGTCAGACGCAGGCGCAGTTCCCGATCCTGGTCGAGTTCGGTGCGCGCGCTTAAGCCCGTGGCGACCGTGTCGACGTAATCCTCGCCGCCGAAGGTGGAGGTGCCGAATTCGATACGATAGTCGAGCCGCCAGTCGCCAGCGCGTCGGCGGTATTCGGCGCCGAGCACAAGCAGGTCGTCGTCGAAATCGCTGCCATCGAGGAAGTCGGTCGCGAGCAGCAACGCGGTCAGATGATAACTCTCGGTTTCGGCCTCGCGCAGAGCGTATTCGCCGAGCGCCAGCGCCTGTACGAAGTCGCCCGACTCGTCGGCGGCGGCGCTCGACGGCAGTAGCGTAATATTCGAGTCGTAACCGTAAACCGCCGAGACGTATCCGAACCAGGGCTTCGGCTGGCGCCCGCCGAGCTTCGCGATCTGTTGGTTGGCGAGTTCAGCGAGGTTATCGTCTGCGCTTATCTCGGCGCATTTCTCGAACCAGTCGATGGCGCCGGCGCGGTCGCCGGATTTGTGCGCGATCAGCCCGAGGTTGTAATACGCCAGCGCGCCGAGCGTCGGGTGGCCCTGAAGTTTTTCGAAATAGCGGCGGCTTTCCGCATATTGTTCGAGGCGGTAGAGCACGACGCCGAAATTGTAATCCAGCCGCGCGGCGCGCATGCCGGCTTTCTCGGCGCGCGTAAAATGATACAGCGCCTGCCGATAGTCCTGTTCGCGAAAGGCGCGGGCGCCGGCGTCGAACTCGTCGTCCGCAGGCGAGGCCGCCGCTGCTGCCGGCGAAATCAGCAACGGTAGCGCCAGCAGCAGGATTAATAAATGATGTCGCATCCCTTGATTATGGCAAAGATGAGCCAAAGCGCAGTTGTATTTACTGCGCGCTAACGGCACGACGTCGATCGCGCGCAATGAATATCAATCGGGGATATGCGGGTGATCCCGGGATAACTGCGAGACTGTCCGAGGTCCCGGTCTCCGTCGGTTACTTGTTGCGGCCCTTACCCTTGCTTTTTTCGACGGCCTCGTTGGCCTTTTCCCGGGCAAGTGCCGCGCCCTCGGCGGCGCTTTCGGCTGCTTCTGCGGCACTCTCAGCAGCATTGGCTGCATTCTCGGCCGCCTTGGACATCTTTTCCTTCGCCTTGTCGGCGGCGTTTCCGGCGCCCTGCGAGGCGCGTTCGTCGGCGTTCTCTGACGACGGTCCGCGACGTTTGTTGCTGGCCGGGCCCGCCGGGGGCAACGCTATATCGTTGACTTCGATTGTTGTATTTTCATCCTCGATAACCTGAATCGTGATTTCATCGAGCAGCACCTCGTCGGCGACCGATGCCGGCGCCCACAGTATCATGCTGGCAAACAGGAATAGGGCGTTAACGCAGTAACGCTTCACAGGGGCACTCCGTGTCGCACGGTCGGGCTTGCGGCCAGGGTTTTATAATCGTTGCTGACGTTGCCCGCCGCCTGGTAGCGGGTGCGGATTCGATAGACTTTTTCGTGGCCGTCGAGGCCCACCCGCGCGACGATCTCGCCGTCACCCGCGGCAATCGCGTTAACCGGCAGCGCGATCAGGTTGATGCCCTGCTCGAGCCGAGTGGTCCAGCTGATCGCCTGCTGCTTACCGTAGCCTTCGATCTCGAGATTGTCGGAGACGTTGATTGTCACCGTGATGCCCTCGACCACACGCGGTGAATCGATCGCAACCCGGACAGTCTTGACCTCGCCGCCAATCAGCATGATATCCGGGTCCTGTTGACCCGGCCACGGTCCCGTTATCACCGATACCGTCAGAAATACCGCGACCAGGCTGGCGGCAATACCGCCCGTCACGTGTTTGAAGCGACTGCCGGCCGTGGCCGGGCGCGAGCGGGTCGCATGGTTCAAGACCCGATCGGCGAAACCGGCCGATGGCGGCGATACGGGGATACCCCTCAACATTTCAAGCATGTTCGAGGTTTGCCGGTAATCTTCACGGCAGGCAGCGCATTCCTGGAGGTGCGCCATGATAAAGCCGGTGTCGGCGCCTTTCAGTTTTCCGTCGACGGCGTCTTGCATCAGGTTCTTTGCGGCTCGGCATTTCACGGATATCACCTCTCTATGCCCGTTAAACGAACGGGATCGTCAAAAGGTTCCATCGACAGTGTTTTTTTCAGCCGAGCATGGGCGCGGTTCAGGCGTGACTTGAGCGTGCCCAGCGGCACCTGCAGGATCTCGGACAATTCCTCCAGCGTATAACCCTCGGAATCGTGCAGCATCACCACCATCCGCTGGTCCGGATTGAGGTTTTCGAGCGCCGACTCGATGCGGGAGGATAACTC
>JAACFA010000328.1 GCA_009937625.1 Gammaproteobacteria bacterium
CAGGTCGCAAATCGCCGGCAGATTCGCGAAAGTACCGTCCATCGAGAATACCCCGTCGGTAACCACCAGGCGAAAACGCGCTCCCGCGGCCGCGATCAATTGCGCCTCGAGATCAACCATGTCGTTGTTGGCGTAGCGCAATCGCTGCGCCTTGCACAGCCGTATGCCGTCGATAATCGAAGCGTGGTTGAGACTGTCCGAGATGACCGCATCATTTGCGTCGAGCAGCACCTCGAAGATGCCGCCGTTAGCGTCGAAACAGGACGAAAACAGGATCGCGTCGTCCATTCCGACGAAATCGGCCACCTTGCGCTCGAGCGCCTTGTGGATGTCCTGGGTGCCGCAAATGAAGCGCACCGAGGCCATGCCGAAGCCATGGCTGTCGAGACCCTCGTGGGCGGCGGCCAGCATCACGGGGTGGTTGGCAAGACCCAGGTAATTGTTGGCGCAGAGGTTGATGAGATCTTCATCCCAGTTTTGCGCATGGACGCTCGGGCCCTGGGGAGATTCGAGCGGGCGTTCGGGTTTGAAAAGTCCCTGTTGGTGGATATCCTCCAGCACCGATTGCAGGTGTTTGATGAGTTCGATCGACATACGCCAGCATCCCCCGACAGACAGGAGTTCCAATATAACTATTTTTGCGCGGCGATAAAGAAATTAGTGATGTTTTTTCTCTACCATTCGTTGCGCCAGCAGGTACAGGACGAGTCCGGTAAGAGCGAGCAGCATCAGGCTCGGCAGCACCAGCGCATACCCGCCCCAGGACCAGCCCAGCGAGCCGAGGAACGGCGCCGACGCCGAGCCCGCCAGGTAAACCAGCGCCAGCGCGCCAGACTTGGCGCCAAACTGGCGCTCTCCGAGCAATTCATGCGCGATCACCGGCCGAATGATACTAACCATGCCATAGGCGCCGCCGAACAGGATGACGAAACCAACCAGCATCATCGGCGTAGCGCCGGCACCGATCAGCAGCAGGATCGAAGCCGCCATCAGCACGAAACAGCTAATCGCGATTCCGTGATTGGACACGTGACGCTCGGCGGCCATCATCGCCAGCCGGCCGGCCACCTGCATCGGTCCGATAAACGATATCGCTAAGACCGCTACCTCCGGATTGATTTCACGCTCATCGAGAATCGGCAACAGGTGGTGCAGCGTTATGCCGTGCATCACGGCGCCCAGCCCGAAGCCGAGCGCCAGGCACCAGAACACCGGCGACCGTAGGAAGGAACGCTCCGCCAGCGAGAGATGGGGATTTTCGATGAGCCGATGGGCGCCTGCCTTTTCCACGGCGCTGGCGCCCAGCCACATCAGCGGCGCTACTACCAGGACCGCGACGACGCCGAAGAAAAACACCGCGCTGCGCCAGCCAAAGGCGCCTGCAAGACTATGAGCCACCGGGAAACTGACCGTACCGGCGAATCCGGCGACCAGCGTGACGAAAATGATCGAGCGCCTGGCCTGTGCGCCGCGTGCCCGGGTAATCAGCGCGAAACAGGGCTCGTACAGGCTGCCCGACATGCAGACTCCAAGCACGCCCCAGATCAGGTAAAATTGCCAGCGGTACTCGACCTGGGTCAACAACATCATGCAACAGCCGCCAACCAGCGTCGCCACGGTCATCATCAATGCCCCCTTGCCGGCATCGATCAGGCGCCCGTAGAGCGGCGAACAAAAAGCAGATACGAAAACCGCGAGCGTGATCGCCGCGGTCAGGTCGGCACGGCTCCAGCCCAGCGACTTTTCCCAGTGCAGCAGCAGCGCCGGAAAGCTGTAGTAAATACAGGCCCAGATCAGCATCTGTGCCACCGCAAGCATTAATATCGGCCTGTCTCTCATCTTCCCCCGGGTGTGCTAATGGTCACATCGGCGCGAGCCGGAATCCGCTCAAATCATTGCCTCCGCCACGCGGGCATCCACCTACCCGCGGGCCACTCCCGGATCCTCGACTAAAGGAACCCGAAAAACGATATGAAACCAAAAACTCTGTTGCTATGATGCCACCCAATTCGAAACATGGATACACGCAGAACTCCGGTCCATGCTCCAGCCACAGCGATATGACTACATCATTGCCGGTGCCGGCTCGGCGGGTTGTGCGCTAGCGGCACGGCTGTGTGAAGAACAGCCTGTTCGTGCGCATGCCGGCGGGCAACGGATTCATCTTCGGCAATCCCAAGTTCGACTGGGGCTACGAAAGCACTATACAGCCCGGGCTGGACGGTAGAAGCGTCTACTACCCGCGCGGTAAAGGTGTTGGCGGGACCTCGCTGATGAACGGCCTGATCTACGTGCGCGGTAATGCCCTGGATTTCGACCGCTGGCGCGACCAGGGCATTCCTGGCTGGGGTTACCGGGACGTCCTGCCTTACTTCAAAAGGTCCGAGTGTGCGCCACACCGTGATCCCGGCTATCACGGACAGTCCGGACCGCTCAAAATCACGCCCGCGGAGAACTACTGCGCAGTAAGCAGGAAATTCGTGGCAGCCGCGCAGCAGGCCGGCGCTTCTCTCAACGAAGACTTCAATGCGCAGCGACAGATCGGTGTCGGACGCTTCGACGCCAAGGTTTTTAACGGCCAGCGACAATCGACTTCTGCAACCTATCTGAAATGGCGACCAGACAACCTGACGCTTATGACAGGGACGCGGGCACTTCAGGTAGCACTCGCCGGCAACCGGGCCGTCGGACTTAAACTTGGCGGCAACGGATCGACTCAGTCGATATTCGCGAAACGCGAGGTGATCTCTTGCCTGGGCGCGTTCGAATCGCCAAAACTGCTTATGCTGTCCGGCATCGGGCCAGCCGACCACCTGCGCCAGTTCGACGTCGAAGTGGCACTCGATCTGCCTGGCGTCGGCGAATCGCTGCAGGATCACCCCAACATGCCGCTGACTTTCGAAATCAGGGACAGTGCACTGAGCTTTGCCCGCTATCAAAGATTCGACCGCGCCCTCTGGCTGGGTCTGCAGTACCTGTTCAACAAGAGCGGACCGGCGACGGGCCCGTTCTGGAGTACTGCGTTGTTTCACGCCTTCGATGGTAGTGAGTTGCCCGAGCTTGAAGTCTTCTGCACGCCGATGGTGGTCAGGGAAGGCGCCGGCGGGGCCGGCTGGACGCTGCAAACCCTGTTAAACCCGGGGCGCGCAATTCTCGCACGCGGAAAAACTGCGGCGCCTGGTATCCAGTTCGATATCAACCTGCTACGGCCGCGCAGCAAGGGCAAAGTGCGCCTGGCCTCCGGTAATCCTCTCGATCATCCGCTCATCGACCCTGCTTTTTTGAAAGATCAGGATGACGTCGAAACGCTGATCGACGGAGTCGAACACATCCGTGCCACTACCCGACAGCCTGCACTCAGCGATATTGTCGGCACGGAAATCACTTTCGGCCCGACGATTGTTTCACGCCGGGCCATGGCCACCGCGCTGCGCGCGCACGTCACCACCGGGCATCACCCGGTCTCGAGCTGTCGCATGGGTGCCGACGACGATCCACGGTGCGTGCTCGATGCCGAATTTCGCGTGCGCGGTATCGAGAGCTTGCGCGTGGTCGACGCGTCGGCCTTCCCGGATCAGATCAGCGGCAATCCGAATGCAGCCGTTATCATGATGGCCGAACGCGCCGCCGATTTCCTGCTGGGCAAGCCGCCACTCCAGCCAGAGCAATAACTCTTAATGACAATATCCGCCGACACCGCGTTACAGAAAATCAGCCGCTACATCTCGGCCGAGCCGATCGCGGCCAGCGTCCAGAGCCTCGAGTTCATCCGCGATGCGCTGATAGATACCTACGGCTGCATGCTAATCGGGTCCCGACAGGCGGTAACGCGTAAAACCCACCAGGCCCTGATCAATTGCGGTCACATCAGCGGCCAGGGACGTGCACGGATTTACGGCACCGATTACCACGCAACGCCGGGAGCCGCGGCGATGGCGAATGCGGTCTCCGGTCACGCGCTCGAGTTCGACGACTGGGAAGTGCCGGGCAACACGCATATCAGCGTGCTGCTGTTCC
>JAACFA010000121.1 GCA_009937625.1 Gammaproteobacteria bacterium
ACCCGGCGGCGCTGTCCACCCTGCAGGAACTCGACGCCCGTGGCGCTGTTATGGTCGAACAGAATGCGGGTGACGTGCGCCCGCGTGATGACGTTGCAGTTGTCGCGTTTGAGCGCCGGGTGCAGGTAGGCCCGCGCGGCCGACATGCGCCTCCCGTTACGCGTGGTAATCTGGTAATAACCCACGCCCTCCTGGTTTGCGCCATTGAAGTCGGGGTTGAACTCGAATCCGCATTCGCTGGCGGCGCTAAAAAAGCGCTGGCACAGCGGGTGATGCTGGCTGCTGACATTGCTGACGTGCAGCGGACCGTCGGCCCCACGGTACTGGTTGCCGCCGTTCGACCAGGTTTCCGCCTTGATGAAATAGGGCAGTACCTCGTCCCAGCCCCAGCCGTCGTTACCGAGGTCGCGCCAGTCGTCGTAGTCGGCCGCCTGGCCGCGGATGTAAACCATGGCGTTGATCGAGCTCGAACCGCCCAGCACCTTGCCGCGCGGCCAGTAACTCTGGCGGTTATTGATGCCGGGATCTTTCTCAGTGGTATACATCCAGTTGACTGCGGGGTCGAAAAAGGTCTTGCCGTAGCCGATCGGGGTTTGGATCCAGAAGCGCCTGTCGCTGCCGCCGGCCTCCAGCACCAGCACGGTGTTTTTGCCACTGGCGCTCAGGCGATTCGCCAGCACGCAGCCCGCGGAACCCGCACCGATAATGACGTAGTCGAACTCGAGTTCCACGCGCTGACCCGGATAAAATGAAACAGGATTATAGACGCTACAAACCCCGGGTAAAGCAAAACCAGATTTAACTTCAGGTTTCACCGCAGCGTCGCTTGATGCATAATCTGGGCGCTAAACCTAACGGAGCCAATCTTGAAATTCAGCGTCGAAGAATTCCGCGCCTGGGACAACAAGCGCGTTACCCTGGTCGGTATGTCGGGTGTCGGAAAATCCTACCTGTCGGCCAAGCTGCGCGGCAGTAACTGGTTTCATTACTCCGGCGACTACCGCATCGGCACGCGCTACCTGGACGAGCATATCATCGACATGCTCAAGGAGCAGGCGATCAAGGTGCCGTTCCTGCGGGAGCTGCTGCGTAAAGACTGGATTTACATCAAGAACAATATACGCGTCAACGACCTGGGACCGGTTCTGAGTTTCGTCGGTAAGCTCGGTAATCCCGAGCTCGGCGGCGTCGAGATGGGTGAGTTCATCGAGCGCCAGGCGATTTATCGCCAGGCGGAAGTCGATGCGATGTACGATATCCCGCATTTCATCGAGAAAGCCCGCAAGATTTACGGCTACGCGCATTTCGTCAACGACGTCGGCGGCAGCCTGTGCGAGCTCGACGAGCCGGGCGTTATGGATATCCTGGTCGAGAACACGCTAATTTTATATATCCAGGTGACCAACGATGCGCAGGAACAGGTATTGATAGAGCGCGCGGTTTCCGATCCCAAGCCGCTTTACTACCGGCCGGATTTCCTGCAGCAACACCTGGAAATGTATTTCGAGGAAACCGGGCTCGAGTATGCCGCTCAGATCGATCCCGACGAGTTTGCGCGCTGGGTTTTCCCGCGCCTGTTTCACTCGCGCCTGCCCCGTTACGACGAAATCGCGAAGCTCGGTTACACCGTGACCTCGGAAGAGGTCGAACGGGTGCACAACGATGCCGACTTTCTGCAACTGCTGGAGATGGCGATCTCAAGACAGCCGGAGGGGGATGCCTGATGCCGTTGGTTGCACACAACGACTTACCGACTTTCGAAAAGCTACAGCACGAGGGCCTGCGCGTGCTGGCGCCGGGTCTTGCCAACCAGCAGGATATTCGAGAGCTGCACATCGGCCTGCTCAACATGATGCCCGATGCCGCGCTGGAGGCGACCGAGCGGCAGTTCCTGCGCCTGATCGGGGAGAGCAATCCGATTGCACAGTTTTTCGTCCATCCATTTACGCTCGACGCATTACCGCGCGCGGAAACCGCACGCGAACATATCGGCAAGTACTACGAGAGTTTCGATCAGATCAAGCAACAGGGCCTGGATGCGCTGATTATTACCGGCGCCAACGTGATCGGCGCCGACCTTTCGGAAGAGGTTTTCTGGGAATCGCTGATCGAGGTCGCCGACTGGGCGCATGAAAACGTCACCTCGACGCTTTGCTCCTGCCTCGCGACCCACGCGGTGCTGGATTTTCGCTATGGCCAGAAACGTGTAAAGCAGCGCAGCAAGAAATGGGGCGTGTTTCGACACCAGGTGGTCACTCCGACGCACCCGCTGGTGGCTGAAATCAATTCAGTGTTCGACGTACCGCATTCGCGCTGGAACAGCGTTTCCCGCGAACAGTTCGAGTCTGCGGGATTGAAAGTCCTGGCCACCACCGACGACGATGACGTGCATCTGGCCACCAGCCCCGACGGTTTCCGTACCGTGTTTTTCCAGGGGCATCCGGAATACGACACGGTCTCCCTGTTGAAGGAATACAAGCGCGACGTCAATCTTTATATCGCCGGCGAGCTCGAACAATACCCGCCGATGCCGGATAACTATTTCAGCGACTTCAGCGCAGCGGTTTTCAGGGAATACCAGTATCGTATCGGCAAGAGTCTGCAGAAGCAGGCGCCGGTCCCCGATTTTCCCGAGCACCTGGTGCTGGACCGACTGAAGAACACCTGGCAGGACACCGCCAGCTCGGTCGTCGGCAAATGGGTCGGCCTGATCTATCAGTACACCAACGTGAACCGGCTCAAGCCGTTCATGGACGGGGTGGATATCGACAATCCCCTGGGATTGTAGCCGGCGCGGTTATCCCGGCGGCAAGCTTGCCCGCCTAGTAGGATCCCCAGGAATCCTGCTTCTTCCAGCGGATGCGCGTCACCAGGATGCCGATCACGAAGGCGATCAGCGATACCGCGCCGCCGCGGATAAACCAGTCGAGCTTGGTACTGTCGCTGAGTTCGGCGTTGACTTCAGTTAACTGCGCCTTTTCCTCGCGCAATTGCTCCACCACGGTTTGCAGGTGCTTGTTCTGCTCGAGGATATTGAGCGTATCCTGGGCTGCGCTGCGAACCTGGGACAGCTCCTGCTCCGAGGCCCGCAGGGTTGTCTTGAGGGCCCGGTTATCGCTTTGTTCCTGCGTCAGTGCCTGGGTGAGCTCGTCGATCTGGCTGCTTTGTGAATCGATTCTGGCCTGCTGCTGCTGGTAACTCTGCTGCAGCTCCTGCAGGGTTTGCCGGGCGGCCGGCTGGGGCATCAGGAAACGGCTCAACACGTAGCCCTGTTTGCCGTCGTCGGTTTCGACCAGGGTATATTGCGTCTCGAGATCTTCCTCGATCACGGACACGCGCTGGCCGCTGCGCAACATGCGCACGATACTGTTCGAGGTACTGGTGCCGCTGCGCATCGTAACCTCGAACTCGTCGGTTATATACCTGTCTTCAGCCGCGTATAAAGGGCTTGCCAGATAGGCAGACAAAAGCACTGATAACACAAATCTTTTCATTAAAAGCTTCATCTTTGATGATCTTTCGCCCGATGGATTTTTTATCGGCAACATTATTGACAGCCTTGCCGCGACTTGCAACCGTAAAAAAGTCTTTATCGGCGGTTGAGCATAATTTACATTTTTGGATGAGTCACCAGAACTGTTCGGCAGGGCAACGCCGTTTGCCGCCAGCGGCGGGGATATGAAGTACCGCGCAAGCGCAGCTACCAGGCATCACTCGACGCTTGCCGCCCCGGCATCGATCGCGCTCGCCTCGACGGGAGCCTCGTAGGGCGTAATCAGGATGAGTAGCGCGAATTCGGGATTATCGAGATAATGCAGAGTCTTACTGCGCATGCGGCGATGTTCCTTGAGGCGATGGTTGTTCAATATCCGGGTGTCCGCGGCGCGTGCCAGCAGGTACTCCTGCTGCGCCTGATTGTCGGTTACCGGATCGACCGTAAGGCGCGGGCGCCGAAACACCAGGTCGGTATAGGCGTGCAGATAGCGTCCTAGCGCAATCGTGATCTTGCCCTCGAACTCGTACAGGCCCCGTTGCGGCCTTGCGCTTTGTTGTTCCAGTTGCTGCAATTCGAGCGCTTCGGGGGTTTGCTCGTCGAAGCTAAAGCTTGTTTCGGTCTGCGGGTCGCCAGGCACGGATTTCGCGGTCTTGTCGAGCAGGTCGATACGATCGTCGATCGAGGCATACTCGCTGCCGTAAACTCGACCGCCCCTGAGCCAGACGGGCATCGCCTGCTCCCGGTCCAGGCCCGGCTGGCGCCAAGCGACATGCAGCAGCATCTCGTAACGCGCGGATTCGACCAGCCGCTCGACCACCTCGAGCAGGCGGTGGTCGTGGTTCGGCAGAACCGTGTAGCCGAGCTCGGCCGCGGCCGCGACGCTGCTGGCGGAAGACAGGTCCAGCATATTTTCATCCCTGCTGGGCGAGCTGACGGGCAGGACGAACTCGCGGCTTTTCGGCGCCTTGATGTTTTTGAAAATCACCAGCTCGACATCGTATTGGCGCAGCGCTGCGTCGTCGGACTCGGCTTGCGCCAGCGCCGCCTCCGGCAACAGCGCCGTAAGCAGCAGCGGGATCAGGAATCGAAGTTTCATACTAGTTTGCGGTCAGTTTTTGAAGCAGGTTTTCAACCTGGTTGAAGCGTGATTCAAGTTCAACATTTTGACAGCTAATACGCAAGGTTTGTTTACCGTCGAAGCGATACTGCTGCGGCTCGGCCTGAATCAACTCGATGATTTTGAGCGGATCGATATTAGGATTAGAGTTGAACACGATCTTGCCGGTCTGCTCGCCGACATCGATCTTCTCGACGCCAAGCGCGAGCGTCTGCAGCTTGATGCGCGTCATCCGGAACAGATGCTTGAGGGGTTCCGGCAGCAGGCCGAAGCGATCGATGAGTTCCATTTGAATTTCGCGCAGGCCGTCTTCGTCACTGGCCGATGCGATACGTTTGTATTCGATCAAGCGCCGGTGGATATCGGGTATATAGTCTTCGGGGATCAGTGCCGGAACATGGAAGTCGACCTCGGAGGCGCGCATGATGGGCTGGTCGAAGTCGATCGGCAGGTTCGATTTCAACGACTGTATCGCCCGTTCCAGCAGTTCCGCGTAAAGGCTGAACCCGATTTCGGTGATCTGGCCGCTCTGTTCGTCGCCCAGAATCTCCCCGGCGCCGCGAATTTCCAGGTCGTGGGTCGCCAGGGTGAAACCGACGCCGAGATCTTCGAGCGATTCGATCGCCAGCAGGCGTTTTTGCGCATCGTCGGTCATCGAGCGTTCCGGCGGCACGATCAGGTAGGCGTAGGCGCGGTGGTGGGAACGACCGACGCGCCCCCGAATCTGGTGTAGCTGCGCCAGCCCGAGCTTGTCCGCCCGGTTGATGAAGATGGTGTTTGCGGTTGGAACGTCGATGCCGCTTTCGATAATCGTGGTACAGACCAGCAGGTTGCAGCGATGGTGGTAGAAATCCAGCATCGCCGATTCGAGGTCTTTCTCTTTCATGCGTCCGTGGACGATGCCGATGCGTGCATCCGGGACCAGTTTCTGCAAATCCTGAGCGGTTTTCTCGATGGTCCTGATTTCGTTGTGCAAGAAGTAAATCTGGCCACCGCGTTTCAGTTCGCGCTGGCAGCCCTCGATGATCGTGTCCTGGTTCCAGCGCGAGACAAAGGTCTTGATCGCGTGTCGCTGCATCGGCGGGGTTGCAATGATCGACAGGTCGCGCATGCCGGACAGCGACATGTTGAGCGTTCTCGGAATCGGCGTCGCGGTCATCGTCAGCAGGTCGACACTGGCGCGCAGGGCCTTCAGTTTTTCCTTGTGGCGCACGCCGAAACGATGTTCTTCATCGACGATGACGAGCCCGAGATTGTCGTACTTGATCTCGTCGGACAGCAGTTTGTGGGTACCGATCACGATATCGATTTTGCCGCTCGCAATTTGCTCGAGGTTGGCATCCAGCGATTTCCGCGTGGTGAAACGGGTCAGGCTGGCGATGCGAATCGGCCAGTCGGCGAAGCGGTCGAGGAAGTTCTGATAGTGCTGCTGCGCCAGCAGCGTGGTCGGTACCAGCACGGCGACCTGGGCTCCGGCGTTGGCCGCAATGAAGGCCGCACGCATGCAGACTTCGGTCTTGCCGAAGCCGACATCGCCGCAGACGATCCGGTCCATCGGCCTGGGCGATTCCATGTCGGCGATCACGGCCTCGATCGCGCTCTCCTGGTCGGGCGTTTCTTCGAACGGGAACTCGCTGGCGAACTGGTGGTATTCGTCGAGGGCTACCGGGTGCGAAAATCCCTGCATGGCTTCGCGCCGCGCCTGGATGTCCAGCAGTTCGACCGCGATATCGTGAATCTTTTGCTGGGCCTTGCGGCGCGACTTTTGCCACTGCTCGGTGCCGAGCCGATGCAGCGGCGCACTATCCTCGCTGGCGCCGGCGTAACGGCTGATGAGGTGCAGCGACGAAACCGGTACGTAAAGCTTGTCCTCGTTGGCGTACTCGATGCAGAGAAACTCGGTCGCGATGCCGGACACGGTCAGCGTTTTAAGGCCCTGGTAACGGCCGACGCCATGGTCTTCGTGCACCACCGGGGCGCCGGGCTGCAGGTCTGCGAGGCTTTGAATGGTGGATTCGGCATCGCGGGTTTTGCGATACCTGCGGCGGCGTCTCTGCACCGCGCGCTCGCCGAAGAGCTGGCTTTCGGTAATGACCGCGAGGCCCTTGTTGCCCAGCGTCATGCCACTCTGTAATGCAGATGCGGTGATGAAATATCGGTTGTCGTCGCGTTGCAGGAACTCCTGCCAGCTGTCTACCGGGCTGGCGTGAATCGCGTAGTGAAGCAGCATCTCGTTGACGAATTCGCGCCGACCGGCGGATTCGGAGCTGAACAGGATGCGCTCGAACGACGGTTTCTCGATGAATTTTCGCAAGGCCTGGTCGGGTTGCGCGGCGGTCGGCTGCAGCGTCAGTTGCGGCAGTGCCTGCGTATCGCAATTGATGTTGGAAGCGTCCGGCTGGTCGAGCTTGAAGGCCGAAAACAGCAGGCAGGAAAATTCCTCGATTCTTGCCGTCAGCGTTTCGATATCGAGAAACAGGGTGCCGGGCTCCAGCAGCGGCCACTCGAGATTGTAGCGCCGTGATTCGTAACGCTCGTGAACCTGTTCGGAGAACGCGGTCGCATGGGTTAGCGCGGCGTCGTCGAGCAACAGGCGACTGTTTGCGGGCAGGTAGTCGAGCAGGCTGACCAGGCGATCGAAAAACAACGGCAGGTAATATTCGACGCCCGGCGAAGAGCTGCCGGCGGAGATATCGACATAGACCGGGCAGGTGTTCGGATCGATATCGAAGGTTTCGCGAAAACGCAGTCTGAATTGCTTGATGCCGGCTTCGTCGAGTGGATACTCCTGCGCCGGCAGTAGCCTGATTTCGGAGATCTTGTCGATCGAGCGCTGCGTTTCCGGATCGAACCGGCGAATCGATTCGATTTCATCGTCGAAGAAGTCGATGCGATAGGGTTCCTGGCTACCCATCGGGAACAGGTCCATGATCGAGCCGCGGGTACTGAATTCGCCATGCTGCTCTACCTGGGACACCGCGCTATACCCGTAACGGCCGAGCCGCTCTCGCAGCTCACCGGGATCGACCCGGTCTCCCAGTTTCAGGTTGAGCGAACGCTGATGGATATATTCGGGTGGCGATACCTTTTGCAGCAGGGTGCTGATCGGCAGGATCAATACGCCTGATGTCGCGCCGGAGATCGAGGCCAGGCACTGGATGCGTTCGGAGACGATATCCTGGTGCGGCGAAAATTGATCGTATGGCAGGGTTTCGAGATCGGGGAATCGATAAACCGCCGGCAGCTCGCGGCTGAAGAAACGGATCTCCTGCTCCAGCTGCTCGGCGTCGGCCATGTCACAGCAAACGATAACCGACAGTCCGTCGTAACGCTCGATCTGCTCCCATAACAGCAAGCCACGGCTGCTGCCGTAGAGTTGACCAATGCGTAGCTTACGCGCGGTGTCGGGCGCGGGGGTATCGAGAAAATATGCGGGCATTGCTGCCGGGGAGTGGCTACTCCTGCGCGGGTTTAACGGTGGTCAGACCCAGAGTTTCCCAGCTCTGCATGCCACCGCGATACCACTTGATCTTGTCGGCAGGATAACCGAAACCCAGCAGGTTCTTGATGTTATTGGGCGACTGGCCGCACCACATGCCGTTGCAGAACATGACCAGGGTACGGGCTTCTCTGAAGTCCCATAAACCCTCGAGATTGCGCGCGTTGAAACGCCCTTCGAGAATTTCACCGATCGAAATCGGGTCTGCGCCCTTGGCCGGGTTGAGACTGGTCCAGGGAATATTGATCGCCCCGGGAATGGTTCCTTTCGCGACCCAGTCCGGGGTGCGTGAATCGACGACGACGATGCTGTCGTCACCCTCGGTTTTACGTTTCAGGTAGTCCAGCATTTCCAGCTCGGCGATGGTTTCGACGCCCGGCGCGAGCGTTGCCGGCTGGATGCAGAACGGCGGGCATTTGCGCGAGGTTTTGGCAAATGCCGGGTTAATCGTATTCTT
>JAACFA010000122.1 GCA_009937625.1 Gammaproteobacteria bacterium
GTCAGCGCGAGGTACTCGGGCCGCAGTACCATGCCGCCCTTGAAATTGAAGCCCTTGAGTTCGGCCATCTCGAAACTCATCGGCGAACCGACGACGAAATACACCAGGATCGGAAACACGATTATCGCGCCCAGGCTAATCCATAACACCGGGTAAATCTTGCCGGTCGCATCCTGTACTTTCTTGGCATAGTGCTTGAACCAGATACTGAAGCCGATACCGACGACAAAGGCGATGAGCACGGCCCACATCGCCGGTTCGAATAGCGGTTTTGGCGCATAAAATCCGCGGTTGGTCAGAAAAAAGGTACCCTCGATCATCGAGATCGCGTCTTTAGGCCGCGGCAGGGTATTGACGATGATGCCGTGCACCATCAGGATATGCAGCAGTACCGGCACGTTGCGCACGTATTCGATGTAAACGTAGACGACCTTGTTAATCAGCCAGTTAGGCGACAGCCTCAGCACGCCCAGGAAGAAACCGACGATGGTCGCAATGATGACGCCGGTGACCGCAACCAGCAGGGTATTCATGATGCCGACGATGGTGGCCCGCCAGTGCGGGCTGCGCGAATCGTACTCGATCAGGTGCTGGTTGATATCGTAATTGGACGCATCCCAGAGAAACTTGAAGCTATATCCCTTGCCGATGGTTTCGAGGTTGATGATGGCATTGCGTACGATATAGAAGAAAAATGCGAACAGCAGCGCCAGGGTCAGGACCTGGATCGCGACCGAGCGCGTCTCCTTGTCGTAGATAACCCGATACCACAGCGGCTGCCGCTCTACTTGCGGTTGATTCGTAGCTTCCATGATCGTCCTCTCCCCAGTCTATTGTAATTATCGATCATCTGGTGCACCCGAATGGAGCCGGAACCGGCGGCCTGGCCGCCGGTTCCGATTGCTTCAGGTGACTAACGCGCCGGTGGGGCGTACAGGATACCGCCGTCGGTCCATTGCGCGTTGAGGCCGCGAGCCAGACCCAGCGGGGTGTTGACGCCGATGTTACGCTCGAAGATCTCGCCGTAGTTGCCTACCGCCGAAATCGCGCGTACCGCCCAATCCTTGTCGAGCCCGATCATCTCGCCGTAGCTGCCCTCGGTGCCGACAATGCGGTTGATCGACGGGTTGTTGCCGGCTTTCGCGGCGTGCTGCTTGACGTTACCCGCAGTAATGCCCAGTTCTTCCGCCTCGATCAGCACGTTCAGAACCCAGCGGGTAGTGTCGGCCCAGGCGTCGTCGCCCTGGCGAACGGCCGGCCCGAGCGGCTCCTTGGAAATGATTTCCGGCAGGATGATGTGCGCGTTCGGGTTATCGAACGAACCGCGGGTAGACGCGAGGCCCGAGGCGTCAGTCGTGTACACGTCGCAACGTCCGGCAAGGTAGTTAACCTGGCCTTCTTCGTTGGTCTCGATGGTGACCGGCTCGTAGCTCATGTTGTTGGCACGGAAGTAGTCCGCCAGGTTCAGCTCGGTGGTGGTGCCGGTCTGAATGCAGACAGAAGCGCCGTCGAGCTGCTTGGCCGAGGTGACGCCGAGCGCCTTCGGTACCATGAAACCCTGGCCGTCGTAGTAGTTGACGCCGAGGAAGGTCAGTTTCAGGTCGGCGTCGCGGCTCATCGTGATCGTCGTGTTGCGATACAGGATGTCGCCCTCGCCCGCGTTCAGTGCGGTGAAACGGGTCTTACCGGTGGTCGGAACGAACTTGACCTTGTTGGGATCGCCGAGAACGGCGGCTGCGGTGGCGCGGCAAAAATCGACATCGAAGCCTTCCCAGCGGCCCGCGTCGTTAGGCGCGGCAAAACCGGCAACACCGGTGGTCACTATGCAGTTCAGTTCGCCGCGGGCTTTTACATCTTCAAGCGTACCTGCTGTCGCTGCACCTGAAGTTGATGCAAGTGCAACGGCTGCCGATACTGCCAGCGTTTTAAAAAGTTTCATTGGTCACTCTCTCCAATTGTTATTACTTAATGAATCGTCAGCGCGATTTTCGTGGATCTGGTGTCCGGTTGTCTAATCGTGCCGACGGCAAGGAGTTTTATTGTTTTGCTCCGTGCGCGAAAAGTAACACAACAAAGGCGTCCCGCCAAGGTATTGATAATTTGCAGCAATCTGAAGCGATAAGCTATTTTTATTGCCGTGATGGCCCAATTAGGATTATAAAGTCGCGCCATGATTCGAAATTTGCACCAGAATGACGCCCCGGCGGTGCTCGAAATCTATCGCCAGGGGCTCGAAACCGGCGAAGCCTCGTTCGAGACCGAACCACCCGACTGGCCCGGATGGCAGGCGAAGTACCATCAATTCTGCCGGCTGGTCTGGGAGCAGGACGGCGAGGTTCTGGGCTGGGCGGCCCTGGCGCCGGTATCCGCGCGCGATTGTTATCGCGGCGTTGCTGAGGTCAGCATTTACGTCGCGACACGTTACCTGGGTCATGGTATCGGTAGCCGGCTGATGGCCGCCCTGGTCGAGGAGTCGGAACGCCAGGGTATATGGTCGCTCTACTCGTCCATATTCCCGGAAAATCAGGCGACCCGCAGGCTGCACCTGAAACACGGTTTCAGGGAAGTCGGTATGCGCGAGCGTATCGCCCAACGCGGCGGACGCTGGCGCGATACGTTAATCCTGGAACGCCGCTCAATAACGGTGGGAACCTAAAGGTATGGGAGTCATTCCGATACGTCGGACCGCCGCGCAAGCGGGAATCTTCATAAACTGCCGATCTATTAAAGATCCCCGCTTCCGCGGGGATGACCTGGGCACTAAAGATCCCCGCTTCCGCGGGGATGACCTGGGCACTGAAGATACCCGCTTACGTGGGGACGACCCGGGCCCTAGCTGCGCTGGGATTTAGTGGTCGGGTCAGTTGACCTGGATTTCGGACAGGCTGTGGTCTTTCGCGGAGCTGCCGACTTCGTCCAGCCGCATCAGGTCGCCCAGGTAGTAACCCTGAGCATAGTCAACCCCTATCGATTTCAGTTGTTCGATTATGGCTTCGTCATCGACACTCTCCGCGATGGTCCTGATGCCGAGCAAATGGGCCATCGAATTGATCGATTCCACCATCGTGCGGTCTACTTCGTCGTTGCCGAGGTTGCGCACCAGGTTGCTATCGATCTTGACAAAATCCATCCGCAAATCCTTGAGCGCGGCAAAACTGCCCAACCCGCTGCCAAAATCGTCTAGCGCAAAGCTGCAACCCGCGGTTTGCAGCCGTTTGATCAGGCGGCTAGCCCCCGAGAGATTATGGCTCAAAGCGGTTTCCGCGATCTCGAAGCAGATTTGATGCGGCTCGACCACGCTCTGGTCGAACATCTGCAGGATATACTCCGCCAGCGAATCGTCGGCGATCGATGCCGCCGACAGGTTCAGGCTAAGGACCAGGTCCGGATTCTGCATGAAGATATGCGGATATGACCCGAACACGTGATCTATCACCCAGCGATCGATTTGCGGCATCAACCCGAAACGCGACGCGGCGGGCAGAAAGGCGCCCGGGGTAATGACGTTGTTATCTTGGTCGAGCATGCGCAGCAGCACCTCGGCGCGGGTATGCAGCCGGGTCTGCTCCGGATCGAGGCTGACGATCGGCTGGAACAGCAACAGGAAACTCTCGCTGGCCAGCGCGTCGCGCAGATCCTTATGCTGCAGATTCTCGCCCGGGCGATGACTCGACTCCGCGGCGGCCTCGGTGTGGGTATAGGCGCGCCCACGCCCGAGATCCTTGGCGACGTAGCAGGCCTGGTCGGCGTCGTGCATCAACTGCTTGCGCGATGTCGATTGCGCGGTAATCGGGACGATCCCGATACTGACTCCGACCTGGTATGTCTTCTGATCCCAGACGAAGCGATATTCGCGGATGACGTCGATCAGCATGTCGGCGACTTTTTTCGCCTTTCCCACTGGGCAGTTTTCCAGCAGCACGCTGAATTCGTCGCCACCGAGACGGCCAAGCGTATCACGCCCGCGCAGCTGGCCAGCGAGCAGCGACGAAATTTGCTTCAGCAATTCATCGCCGGCGACGTGACCGGCGGTGTCGTTGACAATCTTGAACTGGTCGAGGTCGAGAAACAGCAGCGCGTGCGTATTCTCGAAATCCCTGGCGGACTGCAAGGCCTTCTCCAGTCGTTCTTCGAACTCGACGCGGTTGACCAGGCCGGTCAGCGGATCATGCGTCGCCTGGTGCACCATCATCTTCTGCATGCGTCTCGAGTCGCTGACATCCTTGAACACCAGCACCACGCCGATGCTGCTGCCCTGGGCATCGACCATCGGCGCGGCCGTGCCCTGGATCGAATAGCGTTCGCCGCTGCGTGAAATCAAGACATTGTCGGTTTTGGGTGCAATCACGCGCTGTTCCGACAGGCAGCGCAGCGCCGGGTCCGGGATGACAATGCCGGTTTGCTCGTCCTCGAGGTGCAGCACCGCTTCCATCGACAATCCCATGGCCTGGTGGTAACGCCATCCCGTCAGGGACTCGGCCACCGGATTCATGTAGTCGATGCAGCCCTTGTTGTCGGTAGTGATGACGCCGTCACCGATGGAATGCAGCGTCACCTGCGCGCGCTCCTTTTCCATCAGGGTTTCACCCAGCGCCAGCTTGCGCTCGAGTTCGGCCGCGGCGCGGGTGGCGAATAGCTTAATGATGTGCACATCGCTTTTTTGCGGCTGCAGCGCACCACGGTTCATGCCGGCCAGCAGCCCGATTTGCTGTCCCGAGGAATCTTCCAGCTTGATGGCGAAAAACCCGGAGGCCTGGAAACGCTCCTGCAGCAGGCTGGCCTCGGGAAACAGGCTACTGGCCGAGTTTTCCATGTGCCAGAAACTACTGCTTTCGCGGCAAGGAGTGCTTTTCAGCGACACCGAATGATTCATGATGTAACCGCCGTCGCACCAGTAGGCCAGCGTCTGGTAGGCCTGCTGCTCGAGATCTTCGTTAGCAGCCAGGAATACCGCGTCCACGTCGAGAAACTGGGACAATTCCCTGACCAGTGCGTAGAAGTAGGTTTCGCCGGTGGTGCCGACCGTGGATTCGATCAGGCTGTGCAGCCTGTCCTTGCGGCTTTCCTGTTGCTTGAGGACCTTTTTGGCAACGTATTCCTTGAGCCAGAACCAGGTCAACCCGGCGCTGAACAGCGCGGATACTGTAGCTAGCAAAATCGCTTCGACCATGTGTGAATCGCGTTGCGTCCGTAGTAAAAGGAGTATAGGCAAGATTTCGTGGAATTCCGCAGAACCTGAAGACGCTTATCAAAATACCGTCATCCCGCAGCATGCCGTCATTCCCGCGCAAGCGGGAATCTTGTATTCAGCGCTTTCCATTCGTCTCGAGATCCCCGCTTGCGCGGGGATGACAGGCTGCGCTTTCGTGGCGGTCCGACATATCGGGACGAAGGGATTACATCATGAGCGCGTCACCCGGCTCGAATCCGGATAGTTTCACTTGCATCGACTTGCGGCATTGCCTAACCTACGGCGACTCATCAATTCCAGAATCCCATCACTCCATGGCCACCAAAAAAACCGCTTCAAAAACCGCTTCGCGCAAACCCAATATTCGTCAACATTCATCGCTGGTAGTCGACGGCACCGATCGCGCCCCGAGCCGCTCGATGCTGCGCGCGGTGGGATTCGACGACGCCGATTTCAAAAAACCGCAGGTCGGCATCGCGTCGACCTGGAGCATGGTCACGCCCTGTAACATGCATATCGATCAGCTGGCGCTGAAAGCAGCCGAGGGCGCCAACATGGCGAACGGCAAGGCGGTGGTGTTCAACACCATTACGATCTCGGACGGCATCTCGATGGGCACCGAGGGCATGAAATACTCGCTGGTGTCGCGCGAAGTCATCGCCGACTCGATCGAGGCCGTCACCGGCTGCCAGGGCTTCGACGCGCTGGTCACGATCGGCGGCTGCGATAAGAACATGCCCGGCTGCATGATCGGCATGGCGCGTCTGAATCGTCCGTCGGTGTTCGTCTACGGCGGCACCATCATGCCGGGCTGTCATAAGAACAAGCCCACCGACGTGGTATCGGTGTTCGAGGCCGTCGGCGCCGAAGCGCAGCACAAGATCAGCAAGAAGGAACTCAAAGAAATCGAGTGCACCGCGATTCCGGGGCCAGGCTCCTGCGGCGGCATGTATACCGCGAATACCATGGCTTCCGCGATCGAGGCGATGGGCATGAGTCTGCCCAACAGCTCGGCCCAGGCCGCGATATCGAAAGACAAGACACAGGACTGCGTCGAGGCCGGCCGCGCCGCGATGTACCTGCTGCGCAACAATATCCGCCCCAGCGATATCATGACCCGGAAAGCGTTCGAGAACGCGATTACCGTCGTCATCGCGCTCGGCGGCTCGACCAACGCGGTATTGCACTTGCTGGCGATGGCCTCGGCCATCGGCGTCAAGCTGAAACTCGACGATTTCACCCGCATCGGCAAGCGCGTGCCGGTACTCGCCGACCTGCGCCCCAGCGGCAAGGCGATGATGTCGGAGCTGATCGAAATCGGCGGTATCCAGCCGCTGATGAAAATGCTGCTCGACGCCGGCCTGCTGCACGGCGACTGCCTGACCGTTACCGGCAAGACCCTGAAGCAGAACCTGGCGAAGGTTAAACCCTACCCCGACAGCCAGGACATCGTGCACGCGCTCAACGATCCGATCAAAAAGGACAGCCATCTCGTCATCCTGCGAGGCAATCTTGCCCCGGAAGGCTCGGTGGCCAAGATTTCGGGCAAGGAAGGCCTGCATTTCACCGGCAAGGCGCGGGTTTTCTCCTCCGAGGAGCAGGCCCTGAAAAAGATCCTCGACGGCACCGTCAAGAAGGGCGACGTCATCGTGGTGCGCTACGAGGGCCCGAAGGGCGGCCCCGGCATGCGCGAGATGCTGTCGCCGACTTCGGCCATCATGGGCAAGGGACTCGGCAAGGATGTCGCCTTCCTGACCGACGGCCGCTTTTCCGGCGGCTCGCACGGTTTCGTGGTCGGCCACGTCACCCCCGAGGCGGCGGTCGGCGGCCCGATCGCGCTGCTCAGAAACGGTGACGTCATCACCATCGACGCCGAAAAACGCGAGGTCAACGTCAAGCTCAGCGCGGCCGAGATGAAAAAACGCGCCGCCGCGTGGAAACCGCCGCGGCCGCGCTACAAGCGCGGCGTGCTGGCCAAGTACGCGCGCCTGGTGAGCTCGGCTTCCGAAGGGGCGGTCACCGACCTACCCCAGGATTAGGATAAACGCCGATGTCTAAAGGTTTGCCCGACACGCGCGACATGATCGCGCAACTGATCGCGACCCCATCGGTCAGCTGCGTCCACCCCGACATGGACATGAGCAACCGCGGCGTCATCGACCTGGTCGCCGACTGGGCCGAAACCCTCGGCTTCGACATCGAAATCCAGGCGGTCGACGAGCGCAAATCCAACCTGATCGCGCGCGCCGGCCGCGGCAGCGACGGCCTGGTGCTGTCGGGCCATACCGACACCGTGCCCTGCGATCCAAGCCTGTGGAGCAGCGATCCGTTCAGCGCGCGCGAAGCCGACGACCGCATCTACGGGCTCGGCAGCTGCGACATGAAGAGCTTTCTCGCGCTCGCGCTCGCGGCGAGCAGCAAGATCGATTTCGACAGGCTTGCGCGGCCGTTGACGATCGTCGCCACCGCGGACGAAGAAACCACGATGAAAGGCGCCAAACTGATCGCCGACAACGGCAAGAAACTCGGGCGCTATTGCGTCATCGGCGAGCCCACGGGCCTGAAGCCGATTCGCCAGCACAAGGGCAACCTGACGATGTCGGTCGAATACCTGGGCCAATCGGGGCACGCCAGCGATCCCGGGCTCGGCAATAACGCGCTCGACGGCATGCACCAGTTCATGACCGCGCTCTACGCTTACCGCGACCGCATCCAGCAACATTACAACGACCCGGCGTTTACCATCCCGACGCCGACGATGAACCTCGGCCACATCCATGGCGGCGACAATTCCAACCGCATCTGCGGCAGCTGCCTGCTGCTGATCGATATTCGCTTCCTGCCGTCGATGTCGTTCCCGACGCTGCAGGCCGACCTCGAACAGATCGCTTCCGAGGTGGCCGAGGATCGGGGTCTCGGCCTGAAAACGCAAACCTTCGGCGCCGGCATGCCGGCGATGAACACCGACGAAGCCAGCGAAATCGCGCAGTACCTGACCCATCTCACCGGCAAAAAGACCGGCAGTGTCGCCTTCGGCACCGAGGCGCCCTACTACAACTCGATGCAGACCGAAACCATCGTCATCGGCCCGGGTTCGATCAACCAGGCCCACCAGCCCGACGAGTTCCTGCCGCTGGAGCATATCGACCCGACGATAAGAATGCTCGACGACCTGATCGAGCGTTTTTGCATGTCGTGAAGATCCTCGCGGATCAGAACATTCCCTGCGTCGCCGACGCCTTCCGTGATCTCGGTGAGGTTCAGCTTATGCCCGGGCGAGATATCCGGCGCGAACATCTGCGGGATTGCCGCTGCCTGGTTACCCGTACCGTTACCCGCGTCGACC
>JAACFA010000329.1 GCA_009937625.1 Gammaproteobacteria bacterium
TCTGAAAGTGTTGAAGGTGCACGGCATCGGCAGCCATACGCCCGGTTATTCGCAGCATTTGCAAAACGGCCTGATCGAGGAATTCGGTTTTACCGCGATGGACGAAACCGTGAAGCAGATAGAAATGGCGCATGCAAACCACGACGGCAATCTCGGCACGCTGCGCGTGCACCGTTACGTGGATCCTGAGCGCGCGCGAGAGATGCTATTTTACGAACTGACCTGGGACCCGATCGTCGAGGCGGAGAAACAGCTGATCGACTTCGACAACACCGCCGAATCCTCGGCGCGTCGGGTGCCGTTCAATCACACGCTGAAAACCTTCGTCAACGCGACGGTGCCGGACGCGCTGATGTACAACACGAAGTATCGGGAGCCGATTCAGCTGTCGATCGGGCAGGCGGTTTGCTGGATGCTGAGCGAGAAGTGGGAAAACCTGCCGAGGGACGGGTCCCACAGCTGCGAGGTCAGCGTGGAAGACTACTGGTCGAAAGTCGACGCCAGCGGCATTGCCATCATCAGCCACAGCATGGGCAGCCGCATCAGTATCGATGCCTTGCAGACCGCGGTCACGCGCAAAATTTCCCGAACCATGCCGGTTTACCTGTACATGCTGTCGAACCAGTTGCCGCTGCTGCAACTCGGGCAACCGCTGCCGGAAGTTTACGACCAGGTGTCATCCTATTGCAGAACCGAGGGCAAGCACTACAACGATCGTTTTCTGCAGCGGCTGCAGGTGGTCGCGTTCAGCGACCCGAACGACCTGTTCAGCTACGCCGTCACTCCCGAATTCATCAATCGACACGTCGATTCGAGGCTGTGCCCGCAGGTCACCAACGTGCTGCTTGAGGTGGCCCCGGTCAAGAGCATTCTCGGCCTGCAGGACGTCGCCAACCCGGAGACCGCGCATACCGGGTACGAAACCGACAGCCGTGTGCTGAAAATGCTGGTGTCGGGTTTCGGCAAGACGCACGGGCAGGACGAGCCGAAACAGCGCTGCGATTTCATCGAAGCGATTCCGAGTAACTAAATAAGTTCAGACAGAGCCAACTATATGATCCGCTGGTTGCATAAACCACTGGCGCTGCTCGCTGCCCTCGCGCTGCTGCTGTTTTTCCTGTGGGCGCTGGCGGCACTGTACTTCGACGCCGGTGCCTGGTTCCCGCTGGCACTGCTCGCACTCGCGGCAGGCGCGGTTATCGTTTTACGCTCCGCAAGAGGCACCGCGCTCGTCGTGCTGGTCGGTTGCGCGACGGTGCTGGCCTGGTGGTATACGCTGTCGCCGGACAACAACCGCGAATGGCGGCCCGAGGTCGCCCGGCTGCCCGGGGCTCAGATTGACGGCAACAAAATCACCGTCACTAACGTGCGCAATTTCAGCTACCGCGAAGACGAAGAGTTCGACGTGAACTGGGAAACTCGCAGCCTCGACCTCGACCAGCTGGTCGGCGTCGACCTGTTCCTGAACTTCTGGGGTCCCGAGCACATCGCGCACACGATCGCGAGCTGGCGCTTCGCCGACGGCAGCCATATCGCGGTCTCGATCGAGACGCGCAAGGAGTCCCACGAGGAGTACTCGGCAACGAAGGGCTTTTTCCGCCAGTTCGAAATCTATTACGTCGTCGCCGACGAACGCGACCTGATCAAGGTCAGAACCGATCACCGTGGCGAGGATGTTTACCTGTACCGGATGGGTTTCCCGCTCGAAGACGCGAAGGCGTTGTTGCTCGACTACATGCGGGAAATCAATCGACTGAACCAGCAACCCCGCTGGTACAACGCGCTGACGCACAATTGCACCACGGCGATTCGCTACCACAGCAAGCACATCGGCGCCGCCGGGCCGCTCGACTGGCGCCTGTTCGCCAATGGCCACCTGCCCGAGCTCGGCTACGAGCGCGGCGTGCTCGACCAGTCGCTACCGCTGGAACAACTCGTCGAAGCCAGCTACATCAGCGACAGGGCAAAAGCGCTACCCGCCGACGCCAACTTCTCCAACGCAATCCGGCAGGGATTACCGGGTTTCTCTCGATAACCACGACCACGTAAATGCGTATAACGGCGACAGTATACTAATTAACGAGTCATTCCCGCACCCATCCCGTCATCCCCGCACCCATCCCGTCATCCCCGCACCCATCCCGTCATCCCCGCACCCATCCCGTCATCCCCGCACCCATCCCGTCATCCCCGCGAAAGCGGGGATCTTGTGTGGACTGGAAGTGGTTTTTGATAGATCCCCGCTTTCGCGGGGATGACGTGCTCAGGTAAGCGCCATTCTATACTGTCCCCGCATTTCCTTATTTTGCGATCCGATCAAAAAGCCAATTTCAGTTCAGACAGATTTCTTTGCATAACACTAAGGTAATCGCCCTGTTGCGGCACGTTGCCACAGGGATCGAACACGAACGAGGCTATGCCCATTTGCTCGAGCCGCGCAATCGATTCGGGCAGCGGTTGGCCTTCCCACAACATCCACTTCGCGGAATTCGTTTCAGCCAGACCAGCGAGTTCATTCCACTGGTCCTCGGAGGGGAATGCATCGGGTTCCCACACACCGGGTGCGAAGCGAGCAGCGCCTGTCCGCCAGCATTCGACAGGATTTTTTTCAGTTCCGTATCCAACCCAAGCAAATCGCCTTCCAGCACGGCGAAATTGCGTTCGAATTCGACATTCGCCTGCGGGCGTTTTTTAATCAGCGCCGTTTTGATCGCTTCCGCCTGCAGAATCGCCTGCGCCGGATCGAGCCAGGTCGTGAACGCGGTGCCGGCATGCGCGTGCTGATCGCCGGCGCCGTGGCTGTGGGCGGTGCCGGTTTCGGTCTTTATAAGCCGGTCAGTGAACCCAGCCGACGTGTTCACAAGGCGCCGACGCGGCAATGACACCTGGCCGACCCACTTCGCGTAATCGGCGCCGTTTAGCAGCACCAGGTCGGCGCGCTGGTAGGCGCCGATCGTGGCCGCATCCGGCTTCCAGAACGCCGGATCGACACCGGCCGGCGCCGGAAACACGACATCGGCCTGTTCGCCGGCGATACGCTCGGCGAAATACTGGAGCGGGTAGTTGACGGTGTAAATCGTCAGGCGTTCGGCGGCGGCCGGGGCCATCGAGGCAAGACACAGGCAAAGGCCGATGATTCTGACAGCGTTTTTCATCGCGACATTATCCCTCGATCCACTCAGTTGATGAACA
>JAACFA010000123.1 GCA_009937625.1 Gammaproteobacteria bacterium
GTCGGGATCAACGACGCCTTCGTGGCTAGCTGAATAACTTCGGGGCTGACATCGAGGAATCGCATGATCAACGCGAGGGCAGTCCAGGTAAAGACCAAAACCAATAACGGCACCGCCAGGCGGTAAAGTCTCGCCGCCAGCCAGCCGGAATATCCGACGCCCTTGCGTTGCGCACTCTCCAGCGAAACCGCGTTCGAATAACCGCCGACGATAAAAAAGACCGGCATGACCTGGAATATCCACGTCAGCCACTGCGTCCCCGGCAGCAGTCTAAAAATATGCTCGCTGGTGAGCGTACCGTCTTCGTAATACACGGTTGCCATGAGCCAGTGGCCCAGGATCACGACCACGATCGAGGCCGCGCGCAGGAAATCGACATATCGATTTCGTTCCACAGGCGTTAGCGCCGCCATTTCAGCCGCTATCTTCCAGGGTCGCATCCGGTTCACCGTGTTGTTTTAGCGAACATTAATCTGCCAAGTTTAAACAGGATGCGATATCGGTTTATTGATCTGACCCGGTGTTTTGCTAACCTCGTGGCCGGGCCGCGGGATGCGTCACATCCCCTGTAGCGTTATTGGGTGCAAAAAAATCCCCGAGCAGCGGGCTACACTGATCGGGGATGACGCCCTCCTCGGGGCATGGCGCTTACGCGCCGGGGGGAGAAAGGACCGCAGCTCAGGGAAGCCTGTTCTTTTTGTTATCGTCGCTTTTTTTACAGGGGGTTAACGCGAGGGCTCCCCTGGCTGCGATCACAACCTGGATAACCAGGAAAAACAGCAATAGCGTTGCCATGCTGCCGGCGCCGGAGGAGACGCTTACTCCGCCATGTGCGCTAACATACACCTCGTCCCAGTAAAGGGCCTCGAGCGTGATGTCCTTGCCGAGGTAGTGATAGTCGAGCACTTCGCTGGCGACCATGTAGGCATGATCGAGGCTGTATATCTCGACCAGCACATCGTAGTAACCCGGCGCATAGCCATCGACCAGCTCGGTTGCGACCTCGTAGGTGTCGGTCACGTCGTCGCCATGGATGTCAAACAAATCCGTGGTGAAGTACTGGCTCCACGGCTCGCCTTCACGGCTCAGGTACAACTTGGCGTATACCGTGGCGGCGTCGTAACTGACGTCGACATCGAACACGACGTTGAGCGCATGGTGGTAGCCGTCACCGTCGAAATCGGCGGTCAACTGCACGTCGGCGTCGTAGATTTCAAATAGCTGGTCATGCCGATTCGCGACGCCCTCGAGCCGCTGCGCTGTCGGTGATTCGGCGTAGTTTTCCGGCGCCTCTGGCCTGTCCTTGACCACCAGCTCGCGCTGCTCCAGCTCGGCCGCAAGATCGATGCCCTGATCCTGCTTCAGCTTGCCCGCCGAGCGGCTCGCCTGCTGCACCTCGGCCGCAAAAACCGGTGTCTCCACAGCCAGCAGCGCGACGGACAACATTACTATTGCGATCGTCTTCATGGCCGTTTACCAGTGCCCGTAGTGCTTCTTGTGCGGACGATGGTAGCCGCCATGACTATGGCTGTGACGACGGTGCTTTCGATGTCCGTATCCGTGACGCGGAGCATGGCCATGCCCGTAGTGACCGTGGTGCCTGTGATGACCGTGATGAGCGAACGCGCTGAAAGCGATGAAAGCCGCCAGTGGCGCGACGTAATTGTGACCGTGATGCGCGTTGGCGGGCGCACTGGCCAGCGCCATCACAACCAGCCCGGTGGCAGCCATGACTCGCAATTTATTTACCCCTTGCCTAACCATTTCAGTCTCCAGTTTGCTTTGATGACGCAACCACCCTAACGCCCACCGCATTAATCCAGCCTGAACCAGAAAAATATTCGTGTTAAATATTTACTGATTTATACTGGCCCGCATGAACAGCATAAAAATCGACTCGGCAAACTTTACGCCCTCCAAGATCGTCTGCGTCGGGCGCAATTACCTCGAACACATCCAGGAACTGGACAACGAAACACCCGAGGAGATGGTGATTTTCAACAAGCCCAATTCGTCGATCTCGCAGACGCTTTGCGCCGAGCGCGACGCCGAGCCGTTACACTACGAGGGTGAGATCTGCTTCATGTTGCAGGACAACGCGCTGCACGGGATCGGATTCGGTCTCGATCTGACACGGCGCGAGCTGCAGTCGAAACTGAAAAGCAAGGGGCTGCCCTGGGAGCGCGCCAAGGCTTTCGACGGCGCCGCCTGTTTCAGCGATTTCGTGAGCCTTGGCGATACCGATATCGGCAGTCTTTCGCTGCAGCTCGAGGTAGACGGCAAGCTGCGGCAGGATGGTGGCTACGAGCTGATGATGCACAAACCCGACCAGATCCTGGCGGGTATTCAGGCATTCATGACGCTCGAAGATGGCGACATCATCATGACCGGGACGCCAAAGGGCGTAGGCCAGGTAAAGGCGGGGGAACGATTTGTCGGCAGGATCCTGTCCGCGGGCCGGGAACTGGTCAGCCGCGAATGGCGGGTCGAATAGGCCTGCCGGCGTCGGCCCGACGCACCGGAGCGGCGGGATAATAACCAGGCATAAAAAAGGCCGGATAAAATCCGGCCTTTCTCAAATCTGAAGGTTCGAGCTCTAGAGCGCCTTGATCTGGGCGTTCAGACGGCTCTTGTGGCGGGCGGCCTTGTTATGGCTAATCAATCCATGGGTCGCGGAACTATCGAGTACCGGCACGACTTTCTTGTAGGCTTCTTCAGCGGCTTTCTTGTCAGCGGCCTTGATCGCGGCCACGGTAGCCTTGATCTGGGTCCGCATCATGGAACGGCGGCTGGCATTACGCTGACGTCGCTGTTCGGCCTGGGATGCGCGCTTACGCGCGGAAGCTGAGTTTGCCAAGGTTAACTCCTGGGATCGGGCTTGAAAAATGAGGCGCGCATTATCTTCACTGCGCCATGTGCTGTCAACCTAAAATGACTGCGATACCGAGGGTTAGATGCTAGAATTCGCGCCTTTTAAGGTGGTACCAATTTCGAATGACGCCCCTGCCGCTTCGTCATCCCGATACGTCGGACCGCCGCAAAAGCGGGGATCTTATTTTGCATGACGAGTTCTCGATCGGAGATTCCCGCTTTCGCGGGAATGACGTTTGTTAAGTGAGCGCGCTGATCAAATCAACAGCCTCGGTAGGCTCTATGACTTTCCTGTCACGGCTGCTCGGTCTCGCGCGCGATATCGTCATCGCGCGCTTTTTCTCGGCCAGCGACGCGGCGGACGCGTTTTTCGTGGCTTTCAAGATCCCCAATTTCCTGCGGCGGCTGTTCGCCGAGGGTGCATTCTCGCTGGCTTTCGTACCGGTCCTGACCGAGTACCGCAACAATTACACGGCGGCGCAGACGCGCGACCTGATCGACCGCGTCGCCGGCACCCTCGGTTTTATCCTGCTGCTGCTAAGCCTGTTCGGGGTGATCGCCTCGCCGCTGCTGATCGGCGTGTTCGCTGCCGGCTTTATCGACCAGCCGGCCAAGTTCGACCTGACCGCCGATATGCTGCGCATCACCTTCCCCTACATCCTGCTGATCTCGATGACCGCCATGTCCGGCGGCATGCTCAACACCTGGAAACGCTTCGCGGTGCCGGCCTTCACCCCGGTGTTGCTCAACCTGAGCATGATCGGCTGCGCGGTGTACCTGAGCCCGCGCCTCGACCTGCCGATAACGGCCCTGGCCTGGGGCGTACTGATCGCCGGCGTCGCCCAGTTACTGTTTCAATTACCCTTTCTGTACCGCGAAGGACTGCTGCCGCGCCCCAAGTGGGGCTGGCGTCACGAGGGCGTGCAGAAAATCATCCGGCTCATGATCCCGGCACTGTTCGGCTCCTCGGTGGCGCAGATCAACCTGCTGTTCGACACCTTCATCGCTTCCTTCCTGGTCACCGGCAGCGTGTCCTGGCTCTACTACTCCGACCGCCTGCTGGAATTCCCGCTCGGCGTATTCGGGATCGCGCTCGCTACCGTGGTTCTGCCCAACCTGTCCGAGGCGCATTACAAGAAGGGTGCGACCCATTTCAACGATACCCTGCGCTGGGCGATTCAGCTGTCCCTGCTGATCGCGGTACCCGCCACCTTCGGCCTGTTCCTGCTGGCACAACCGATTCTGGCGACGCTGTTCCAGTACGGCGCCTTCAGTGCCAACGACTCGATCATGGCGGCCATCCTGATCAAGATCCTGGCAAGCGGGTTTTACGCGCGCCAGGACACCAGGACCCCGGTTCGCATCGGTGTTCAGGCGATGATCTTAAACATGCTGCTGAACGTCGTCTTAGTAGTCTGGATGGTGCAATCGGGATTCATCGCGCCGCACGTCGGCCTCGCGCTCGCCACCACCGCCTCCGCTTATTTCAACGCCTACCGGCTGGCACGCGAGCTGCGCCGCGACGCGATCCTGGGTCCGGTGGAAACTTTCAGCCTGCCGTTGCTGAAGATTCTCGGCGCCTGTATTGCGATGGGCCTGCTAATCCATTTCATGCTGCCGAACGTAGACCTGTGGAGCGAGCTGCGCTGGTTCGGGCGCCTGCGCGAACTCGCCATCCTGATCCTGCCCGCGATCTTGTTTTACGGGATACTGCTTTGGATAATGGGCTTTCGACGCCAACATATCGTCGCCTGAAACCGCCTGGCTATTGCACCAATGAAACTCATCCGTGGACTCTACAACCTGAAACAACCGCTGCCCGCGAGCGCGGTGACTATCGGTAATTTCGACGGCGTGCATCGCGGGCATCAGCTCGTCATCAGCCAGCTGAAGCGGGTCGCCCAGCAAGCCTCGCTGCCCACCGTGGTGATTATTTTCGAGCCGCAACCGATCGAGTATTTCGCGCCCGAGCGCGCGCCCAAGCGCCTTGCCAGGTTTCGTGAGAAAATCGCTTACCTGAAAGCCCAGCAAATCGACTACCTTTTGTGCCTCCACTTCGATGCCAGGCTGGCCGAGCAAAGCGCCGAGGATTTCGTGCAGAAGATCCTGCTCGACAGCCTCAACACACGGCACCTGGTCATCGGCGACGACTTCCATTTCGGTAAGAACCGGCAGGGCAATTTCGAGTTTTTGCAACAGAACAGCGCGCGCTTCGGTTTCACCGTCGATGAAACCGAGACCCTGATGGAAGACGGTGAGCGCGTCAGCAGCACGCGCATCCGCGATTGCATCGAACAGGGCGATTTCGAAAAGGCCGCGCAGCTGCTCGGCCGCCCCTATTCGCTGTCGGGCCGGATCGCGCACGGGCAAAAACTGGGACGTCAGCTCGGATACCCGACTATTAACATCAAAATGGGCGATAAAACCCTGATCGTTAAAGGAATATTTGCGGTTCGCGTGAAAGGAATAGATAATCGCGTGCTTGAGGGCGTGGCCAGTATCGGTACGCGTCCAACGGTGGCCGGCGTCGACACTATCCTCGAGGTATACATTCTGGATTTCGATCGGGACGTGTATGGTTATAGCGTCGAGGTCGAATTTTTGCACAAGCTACGCGACGAGCAGAAATTCGATTCGCTGGAAGAGTTAACCGTCCATATCGGGCGCGACACCGAAAACGCGATAGCTTATTTTAGACGAGACGAATAGCAGTTGGCTGACTACAAATCCACATTAAACCTGCCTGCCACCGAATTTCCGATGCGCGGCAACCTCGCCAATCGCGAGCCCGAGCGCCTGCAGAAGTGGCAGGACCAGGACCTGTACCAGAAAATCCGTGACGCGCGCGTCGGCCGCAAGCGCTACGTGCTGCACGACGGCCCGCCCTACGCCAACGGCGATATTCACATCGGTCACGCGGTCAACAAGATTCTGAAAGACATGATCGTCAAGTCGCGCACGCTCAACGGCGAGGATGCGCCCTACGTCCCCGGCTGGGATTGTCACGGGCTGCCGATCGAGCACCAGGTCGAGAAAACTATCGGCAAGGTCGGGGTCAAGGTCGAGGCCGACGAGTTCCGCCAGGCCTGCCGCGACTATGCGCTCAAGCAAATCGACCAGCAGCGCGTCGACTTCATCCGCCTCGGCGTGCTCGGGGACTGGTACGACCCGTACCTGACGATGAAATTCGAGACCGAGGCCAACATCGTGCGCTCGCTCGGGAAGATTATCGACAACGGGCACGTCATCCGCGGTGACAAGCCGGTGCACTGGTGCACCGACTGCGGTTCGGCGCTGGCGGAAGCCGAGGTCGACTACAAGGACAAAACCTCGCCTGCGATCGATGTGCGTTTCCGCGCCGTCGACGAGGATGCGTTCGTGGCGGCACTGCAGGTCGACTCCGCGGGCCCCGGTGAAGGCCCGATTTCGGTCCTGATCTGGACCACCACCCCGTGGACCCTGCCGGCAAACCTGGCCGTCGCGTTGAACGGCGCGGTGGAATACGTACTGGTCCAGGTGGATAGCGACCAGGGCGCGGAACGCCTGCTGCTGGCCGAGGAATTGCTCGCCGCGGCGCTCAAACGTTACGGCATCGATCGATACACGGTGGTGGCGCGCGGCAAGGGTGATGCGCTTGACCGGCAACTGCTGCGACACCCGTTCTACGAGCGCGAGTCGCTCGTCGTTATCGGCGACCACGTCACGCTCGAGGCCGGCACCGGCGCGGTACATACCGCTCCCGGTCACGGTCAGGACGACTTCGAGATCGGCCGTAAATACGGGCTCGAGGTCTATAATCCGGTTGGCGACAACGGCTGCTTCCTGCCCAACACCGAGTATTTCGCGGGCGAGCACGTGTTCGCCGCCAACGATCACGTCATCGAGGTGCTGAAGGAGCATGGCAACCTGGTTCACGTCGAGCCCTACCAGCACAGCTACCCGCACTGCTGGCGCCACAAGACACCGATCATTTTCCGTGCGACACCGCAGTGGTTCATCAGCATGGAGCAGGCCGGCCTGCGCAACCTCGCGATGGACGAAATCAAGAAGGTGCGCTGGGTTCCTTCCTGGGGCCAGGCGCGCATCGAGAGCATGATCGAAAACCGTCCCGACTGGTGTATCTCGCGCCAGCGCTACTGGGGTGTCCCGATTCCGCTGTTCATGCATCGCGAAACCCAGCAGCTGCACCCGCGCACTGCCGACCTGATCGAGGAAGTCGCGCAACGCATCGAACAGCAAGGCATCCAGGCCTGGTTCTCGCTCGAGGCCAGCGAAGTGCTGGGTGACGAGGCCGATGACTATATCAAGCTGAGCGACACGCTCGACGTCTGGTTCGATTCGGGCACGACCCATTACAGCGTGCTGCAGCGGGACGAGAAGCGTTTTCATTTCCCGGCCGACATGTACCTCGAAGGCTCGGACCAGCACCGCGGCTGGTTCCATTCGTCGCTGCTGGCTTCCTGCGCGATGCACGGCCAGGCACCTTACCGCCAGGTTCTGACCCACGGTTTCACGGTCGACGCCAAGGGCATGAAGATGTCGAAGTCGGTAGGTAACGTAATCGCACCGATCAAGGTTACCAAGACCCTCGGCGCCGATATCCTGCGACTGTGGGTCGCGGCCACCGACTATTCCGGCGAAATGTCGATCTCGGATGAAATCCTCAAGCGCACCGCGGATTCTTACCGCCGTATTCGTAACACCCTGCGTTTCCTGCTCGCCAACACCAACGGTTTCGAACCCGCAGAGCACCTGGTGGCGCCTTCGGAGTTGCTGGCCCTCGATCAATGGATCGTGGCCGCGACGCTGCAATTGCAGACCGAACTGCAGCAGCATTACGACGACTATCATTTCCACATCGCGATACAGAAAATTCATAACTTCTGCTCCGAAACGCTGGGCGGATTTTATCTCGACGTCATCAAGGACCGGCAATACACGACGCAGGCCGATTCGCTGGCGCGACGCTCATGCCAGACCGCGATGTATCACGTTACCGAGGCAATGACGCGCTGGATCGCGCCGATCCTGAGCTTTACCGCCGACGAGGTCTGGGAACACATGCCGGGGCAGCGCGACGACCTGGGGGTCTTTACTGCCGAGTGGTATGACGGCCTGTTCGATTACTCGAATACCGAAATCGATGGCACGGTCTGGGATTCACTGGAACAGGTGCGCGCCGAAGTAACACGCACCCTGGAAGTGCTCCGCCAGGACGGCCAGATCGGGTCCAGCCTCGATGCCGAGGTCAGCATCCATGCCAACCCGGAACTGATCGAACGCCTGCAGGTAATCAGCGACGAGCTGCGTTTCGTCATGATCACGTCATCGGCACAACTGGTGCCGCTCGACGCCGCACAGGCAGACGGCGCGGTCAAGCTGCGTGACGGTAACCGCGTGCTGGTGCAGGCAAGCCCCAGCGGGAACGCCAAATGCGCGCGCTGCTGGCATCATCGCGACGACGTCGGCAGCCATACTCAACACCCCGAACTCTGCGGACGCTGTATCGATAACGTCGACGGCAGCGGTGAACAGCGCCGCTACGCCTGAGCGCGGCCACCGGCAACCATGAGCTCGACCCACCCGCAAATGAAATGGTTATGGATCAGCCTGCTGGTGGTGGTGCTGGACCAGGCAACCAAGCTAATCGCCGAATCCCTGCTCACCCCACACCAGGCTGTCAACCTGTTACCCTTTTTCGACTGGTACCTGACCTACAACACCGGCGCGGCTTTTAGTTTTCTCGCCAACGCCGGCGGCTGGCAGCGCTGGCTGTTTACCGCCATCGCAATCGTTATCAGCGTTGTTATCGTGCAATGGATTCGCAAGCTGCCGCCGGAAGAGACCATGACCGCGTTCTCGCTAAGCCTGATCCTGGGTGGTGCTATCGGTAACCTGATCGACCGGGTTTACCTCGGTCACGTCATCGATTATATCCAGGTCTGGCTCGGCAATTATCCGTGGCCAGCCTTCAATATCGCCGACGCCGCGATCAGCGTCGGCGCGGCATTGCTGATACTGAGCAGCTTCGCCGGCATCGGCAACACCAGCACCGAATAATTAGCATGAGCCAGATCGAAAGAAACAGCTGCGTTACCATTTACTATCGCCTCGGGCTAACCAATGGCGACATCCTCGAGGACAACTTCGACGACGAGCCGATGACGGTGCAGCTCGGCTGCGGCGAGATGGCCGAAGGACTCGAGCTCGCGCTCATCGGTTTACGCGAGGGGCAGGAAGACACCATCGACATCGGCCCCGATCTCGCATTCGGCTATGTCGACGAAAACCTGTTTCGCTCGATCCCGCGGATCGAGTTCGATCCCGAACTCCAGCTCGAGCCGGGCTTGATCATAGAGTTTGCAACCGAGGACGGTGAAACCCTGCCCGGTACGATCCTCGACTTCAACGAGGACGAGGTGCGAGTCGACCTGAACCATCCGCTCGCCGGGCAAACGGTGCGCTACAATGTCAAAGTCGTCGCGATCGACGACGGTGAGGCGGCCCAGACTCTGCACTAATGGATATCTTGCTCGCCAATCCGCGTGGCTTCTGCGCCGGGGTAGACCGCGCGATCGAGATCGTCGAACGCGCGATACAGTTATTTGGCGCACCGATATACGTCCGCCACGAGGTCGTGCATAACCGCTACGTGGTCGACGACCTGAAACAAAAGGGCGCGATCTTCGTCGATGAACTCGACCAGGTGCCCGACGACTGTTATGTTATTTTCAGCGCGCACGGCGTGTCCAAAGCGGTTCGGCGCGAGGCCGAAAGACGCCAGCTCAAGGTGTTCGACGCGACCTGTCCACTGGTTACCAAGGTCCACATGGAGGTTAGCCGCTATAGCCGACGGGGCATCGAAACCATACTCATCGGTCACAAGGGGCATCCCGAGGTCGAGGGCACCATGGGTCAGTACGATCGCTCCACCGGCGGCGAAATCTACCTGGTCGAATCCGCCGACGACGTGCGCCAGCTCGAGGTGCGTAATCCACGGTCATCGATAGCCTTTACGAAACTTTTCCCGAGATCAGGGGGCCGAAAAAGGAAGACATTTGCTATGCCACGCAAAATCGGCAGGACGCGGTCAAGCAACTGGCCGAGCGTTGTGACCTGATCCTGGTGGTAGGCTCACGCAACAGTTCGAACTCCAACCGACTGCGTGAAATTGCAGAAAACAAGAACATAGAGGGTTATCTGATCGATAGCGAGGCCGATATCAAACCGGCTTGGCTACAAGGCAAAATCCGTGTTGGGGTAACCGCGGGTGCCTCCGCGCCTGAACTGCTGGTGCAGAATGTTGTCAATTATTTACAGCAAAATGGCGCCGCAAAAGTCTCCTCGCTCGGCTTTACCGAAGACGTGGTGTTTCCCCTGCCAAAGCCGCTCAGGAATAAATCTTCCTGACTGGCAGGCTGCGCTGACCGACTTCGCGATGTCATCCAGATCCGTTAGTCTCCCGTAAAGGCTTTAGGTGAATCGATGAATATTTTTAAAAGAACTCTTTTCGCTGGCGTCGTTGCCCTGCTGTTAGGCAGTTGCAGCCTGGCCGATGTTGCCTACAACAATGCTCCTTATCTCGTGGGCAGCGAATTCGAAGACGCGTTCGATCTTAGCGAAACACAGCTTGCCCAGCTCGACTCCCGACTGCAGCAGTTCTTTGCCTGGCACCGCGAGGAAGAGCTTGCTCAGTACCGACAGTTCCTCGATCGCGCCGCCCTCGCCACCGCAGACGGTATTACCGAAACCGAGTTTATCGAGTTGCACAACGATGTCATGGCCGCCAGAAATCGATTGTTCGAAATGGCGATCAACAGTCTCGGCGATCTCGCGGTGAGTTTGACACCTGAGCAGATCGCAAGCTTCGAAGAATATTTTATAGATAGTTCGGATAGACTTCGGGGCTACCTCGAAAAATCAGAACAGCAGCGCGAGATATACCGCCTCGATCGCGATCTCGGCCGACTCGAGGACTGGTTTGGCGATTTTGAATTTTTCCTCGAGCAGAAGATAACCGCGCGCCTAATGGAGGTGCCCGATATTTACCCCTCCTGGTCCGAGTTTCGCGAAAAGCGTCACCAGGCGCTGGTTAAAGCCCTGCGTGACAGTTCGGGCAAAGGCATCGATCCAAAACACCTGAAAAAGATCATGGTAGATCCCGACACCGATTATGCCCGCGCTTTCGAGCCGGCACGCCAGGCTTACTGGCAAGGCTACGCGGCCGCGCTGGCAGACATCACTTCCTGGCTAAGCGACAAGCAGCGGCAGCATGCGGTCGCTCGCTTGCAGAGATACGCGAGCATCATTGATCAGCTGGCCAGCCAGGATTAGTGCTCGCCGGCAAGCGCTTGCGTTCGACCAGCCAACCGATCACATTCTCCGGCTCCCATTGTCAGACCCACGGTGGAAACTCCGGCAGGTAAACGGCGCCACAGATTTTTGGCCGATTAACCTATACGGGTGATGTGGCGAGCAGTTTGAAGTGCTATGTTTGTTGCCAGTGTCTTGCCCATAGCGGTTTATTCATAGATAAACTCGATCGGTGCGTGATACGGGGCACAGTCGATCGATTGGGGATGTATCGTTGATTTCTCCCATATCGAATGGAAATGATACGGACGTAGCTGATGGTGTCGATGTCACGAGTGCAGCACTGATTATCGACCTTCCTCAGGTAAAGAGTTTGCGATTGGAATGAACTAACTCGACCCGGTAACGAGTGAATACGGGTTGTAATACAGAACATGTAACCAATGAAGAGAGCACATGAACAACAGAAGTAGCGAGATTATCAAACAGCTCAACCGTCTTGCGAATGACCGCAGCCTGCCTATGCAGGCGCGTAACAAAATAAACGACGCGGTGCGGCATATCAGGGACTTGCAGCACCGGCTCAAGGAAACCATTCATCTGAGCGAAGAATATATGGTTGACGAGTAGAAAGCTAAGAACCTCTGGCGGCCAATACTGCCTGGGTTTTTAACTTTTTACCTGGCGCGACCTTCCCCGCACAGTCGCCTGGTTTGGGCCAGCAGCGGCGCCTGCTGTCAGCACACGATCTAAAAGAACCTCATCGATTATTTCGCGGTTTAACCTGTATCAAACAGCTTATCCCTCGGGGTGTTAGGTTTCGTTCATTCCAAAACAGACGAGCGTGAAAATGATCAAGAAACTCTTATTAATCTGGTGTTTACTGCCATTGATCCTGAATGCGGCCGACAGTACCGAATCTGATCCAGGTGTCTGGAAAGGTGTGGGAGAGCTCGGTTACACGTCGACCTCGGGTAATTCGGATTCAGAGAACTTGAATGCAAGCCTGGGAATATCGAGGGAGATCGAAAAGTGGAAGCATTCGGCCTCTCTAAGAACCATCCAGGCCGAATCCGAGGGCGAGACCAGCGCCGATAGTCTCGTGTTCAAAGGAAGATCCGAATACGCATTCGGCGAAAAGTCCTACATGTTTGGAAAGTTGCGATACGAGGACGACGAGTTCAGTGGTTACGATTACCAGACATCGGTATCATTTGGTGTCGGCTCTCGCTTTATCGAGGATGAAAAGCAGCTGCTCGACGCATCGGCCGGTCTGGGTTATCGCACTATTAAAGATAGCTCTACCAAGGATACCGAAGACGAGGCTATTGTTACTGCGGACCTGATCTACGAGTACAAAATTAGCGAGACGGCGACATTCAGGGAAACGATATTGATAGAGAGCGGTGATGAAAACACCTATTCGGAATCCGATACATCGCTAACGTTCCGGATTGTAGGAAACCTTGCTGCAAAAATAAGCTACCTGGTCAAACGGAATTCCGAGGTCCCGCCCGATATCGACAAGACAGATGAAATCACGACTGTATCGTTGGTATATGATTTCTAAGCAAGCCTTATGATTGAATGAAACTGCGTTGGCCGTTCCCGGAAAACAGGCGCAGGCGGTCAAGCGTCCGCTATCGAGAATACAAATCGATATCCCGCTTGACGCGGGCTGAGGTCGATCGCAGGGTCGTATTTCAACATCATCGGGAAGAGGCTAGAATACAGCTTCAGTTTTCACCGTGAGTCGAGCTTTACGTGGTAGATCACGATCTTTGCTATACCCCCGCCACCGACCTGATTCGTAGCTACCTTGCCCGGGAGATCTCTCCGGTTGAGGTTGTACAGAATTCGCTGGAGCGAATAGAAGAGGTGAACGCGGCACTCAACTGTTTCTGTTTCGTCTACCCCGAGGAGGCGCTGGCAAAGGCGAAAATCGCCGAAGACCGATTGCACAAGGGTGACGGGCGGCCGCTCGAGGGCGTGCCGATTGCGATCAAGGATTTCACGCCGACCAAAGGCAAGGTGACTACCCGCGGATCCCGCCTGTTGCAGGACTGGGTACCGGACTGGAACCCGGTCGTGGTCGAGCGGCTGGAAGCGGCCGGCGCAATCATGGTCGGCAAGACCACCACGCCGGAATTCGCGACTTCGGGATTTACCGACTCGCCGCTGTGGGGAATCACGCGCAACCCCTGGGATCCGGCCCGCACGCCCGGCGGTTCGTCCGGTGGTTCGGGCGCCGCGGTCGCATCGGGCTGCGTGCCGTTGGCCGAGGGTACCGACATGGGCGGCAGCGTGCGCATTCCCGCGGCGCTGTGCGGTGTAGTCGGCCACAAGCCTTCGCTCGGGCGCATTCCGATGGATATCATCGATACGGTTTACGACAACATTTCTCATTTCGGGCCGCTGGCTCGCACGGTTAGCGATGCCGCCCTGTTTCTCGATATCGCCCAGGGCGAACATCCATCCGACATACAGTCCTTGCCGCGCTGCCAGCTTGACAACCCGGTACCCGGCGACGTCGAGGGCATGAAATTCGCCCTCGACGTTACCCTGGGGTTTTGCGCGGTCGACCCCGGTGTGGAATCGAATCTGCGCGCTTCCGCGGCTGCGCTGGCAGACGCCGGCGCCGTGATCGAGGAAATCGATCTCGGCTGGGATAGCAATATCGTCGAAATGTGGGAAGGTACCTGGGGCATCTTCATGGCCGCCGCCTACGACCAGCTCACTGACGTGCCGCTCGACGAAAATCGCGACCGCATGAGCGAGGGCCTGGTGAAGTGGATCGAACTGGGGCGGACTATCGACGCCGTTACCGCGCGCCAGTGGGAGTTCGAGCGGACGAAATACTGGCACAAGCTCGGCGCCGTGCTCGAAAAGCATCACGCCCTGATATGCCCAACCATGGCCGTCACCGCCCCGCCGGTTGAAATGCGCGACTGGGATTTCGGCGGCACCAACGACGCCGGGATGTTCGAGTGCATGGATATGACCGGAGCCTTCAACTACATGGCGCAATGCCCGGCGCTGTCGGTGCCCTCGGGATTCGCCGACGGCCTGCCCACGGCAATTCAGATCGTGGCGCGCCGCTACGACGACGCGCTCGCATTGAATATCGGCGCGGCTGTCGAACAAGCGGCACCCTGGTCGCATCGGCGCCCGAAAATTTAGTGCGGTCGGGCGCCCGGCTTAGCCGCGATCGAATTTACCGGTTTCGAGGTAGTGGATGACCTGTCCGATGACCTGTTTATTGCGCATCATGAAAGTATGCGTCACCTCCATTTCGATGTGATCGCGCATGCCTTCGACCCTGGTATTTTCGACCGAAACCTTGCCGTCGTTGACGCCCGAGATCATGCGTGACAGGAACAGGTTGACGCTGCGCGTGCCGGCGATGACGCCGAGATCGAAATTGGCCTGACCGAGCCTGTTGGGCAGGCTCGCAGCCCCGGTGCCGAGTTCGAGCCCCGCGTCACCGTGATAAAAGTGGAACCCCGGGAAATCGCGCAGCTTATCGACCACCTCGCTGCCCTTGTTGGGCGGGCCGAGCATGACCACCCGCCCCAGCTTGTCGATATCGTGATGCCGCAGGTATTGCCGCACCAGAATGCCGCCCATGGAATGGGTCACGAAATTGATCGTCGAACCGCTCGGGCACGCCGCCAGCGCCGGGGCGATCGCCTGCTCGGAAAGCTTTTCGACGGTACCACGCGTCGATTTGTAACCGACGTTTTGCACCCGGTAACCCCGCTTTACCAGCGCTTTTTCGAGCTTCTTCATCGACCAGTCGCTGCGCGCCAGGCCGTGCAGCAGGATGACGCTGTCGGCTACGGCAGGCATCGGTAGGCAGCTCCAGGTCAGTACGCTCGAGAGGTTAGCTAACCCTCGATTTCATCGGTATCGTACTGGCCCGAGATCCGGCGGCGTACGTGCGACCAGGACATCCCGACCGCCAGCACAAAGGACAGCACGATCAGAACGACCCACGTGATCGCGGTGGGATTGTCGAGATTGATGAGTTCCCAATGGACGAGTAGCCAGATGAAAATAGCGAAAAAGGCGGCTGCCAGGACCATACCGACCGCGCCGAGCGAATTCCAGGTCGCTCGCAGGAACATGATCCAGCCAATCAGCAGGACGATACCGCTCGCTGCAACGTACACCATCTCGACCTCCTTTCCAAACAAACCAATCCAGGAGTAACCGCTGGGATTGTAGGTCAGAAAAACCAGCGCCATCGCGAACAGCAGGCGCAGCAGGAAACTGACAAAGTTGAAATCTTTGCGAGGCATGTTTTCGGGATTCCTGTAAAAATACGGCGCTATGGTATCAGACAATTCCGGTTCGCTTCCAATTCACATGACGGGACAATCGATTTAAACTCCGGAGTAGCGTGACGCGCACGGATACCGGCGCCTCGCCATCGTGATCATTAACTGGAGGATCCAGCAATGCGTTCACTGACCAAGCCCAACCCGGAACACAATTACGACCCCCAGGTCGAGATCGACAACCTGATCCTGCATCGCGACCTGGAATATTGCCAATCTCGGGGCGCACAAGCGCCGCGCCGAAGACCTCAAGGTCATCGCCACGATCCTGAGCTGGTTCGAACTCGTCGCGGTCCAGGAAATTGCCGACAACCTCGACGATTTCCTCGGGGTGATCGCCCATCTGCCCGACCATTTTGACTGGATTTTCAACGATCGCGCCGGCAATGACGAGCGCTCGGCCTTTATTTATGACACCCGGCGCGTCCGCCTTAGCCCGAAAATCGGCGAAGTAGTGGTCGTCGAAAGCGACCGCAAGTACATTACGCTGCCCGGCATCGAGCGCGATTTCAACGGCTTCAATCGCAATCCCTACCTGGCGGGGTTTTACGTCGAAAGCTCGCAGGTCCTGCTGGCGAACTGCCATTTAATCTATGGTAAGCAACGTTCATCTGCGGACCGACAGGCCTCGCTCGAATGCCGCCAGCTAGAGGCTTACGCGATCGCGCGCTGGTGCGATCTGCGGCGCAACGACAAGCACCGCTGGACCACCAACATCATTGCGCTGGGCGACTTCAACCTGCCGCAGGCGGAAACGACCGATGAGATCTACCGGGCATTGACCAAACGCGGCCTGAGCCTGCCACCGCACACCACGCGTATACCCACCAACGTTTCGAACACGGCCGACTACGATCAAATCGCGGTCACCCCCGGCCTGAAAACAAAGATTTTGAAGATGGGGGTCTTCGACTTCGACAGCGCCATCTTTTCAGATATCTACAACCCGTCGACCCCCGGCTACTGGCGCACCTGCGCCAAGTACTGCATCTCGGACCACCGCCCGCTGTGGATGCAGCTCAAGCTGTAGCGCGGCCGGACAGGACTAACTCGGGATACCGAAAAAGCCATCATTCGTTGAGCGCCTTGATTTGCGCGCGCCGATCGACGGCCCAGGCATACTGCTGCGGCCACATCTTGAAGTCGGGATCGACCCCGAGCGCCTCGGCCGCGTGCAGCGGCCAGAACGGGTCGTGCATGATCTCGCGACCCAACGCGACGAGGTCGGCGCCGCCGCTCTGCAGTATTTCCTCGGCCTGATGTGGATCGATGATGACCCCCACCGCCATCGATTTTATTCCGGCTTCCTCCCTGATCCGGCGCGAAAACGGCACCTGGAAGCCTGGCATCCGTGCCGAGTCCGCAGTCAATGGCTTGCCGCTGTCGTCGCTGCGAAAACGCGGTGCGCCGCCGATCCCGCCGGAGGAGCAATCGATGACATCCGCCCCGGTTTCGGCCATTCGCTTACTGAAAACGACCGAGTCGTCCATGGTCCAGCCGCCTTCGCGCCCGTCGATCGCCGAGATACGCGCAAACAGCGGCAACTCGTCGGGGATTGCGGCGCGCACCGCCGCGGTCACTTCGAGCGGGAATCGCATACGTCCCTCGATGCCTCCGCCATAGGCGTCGTCGCGCCGGTTGCTCAACGGCGACAGGAAACTGTGCAGCAGGTAGCCGTGCGCCATATGCAGCTCGAGCACCCGGAAACCGACGTCGACGGCCCGTTGCGCCGCCTCGACGAACGCCTGCGTGATTTCCTGCAACCCGGCCTGGTCCAGTTCGGCCGGCACATGCCAGCCGTTGGCTACCGGCAGCGCTGACGGCGCCACGGTTTGCCAGGGGGTACCGTCGGTTGCGCTGTCCGCCTCGCTCAGCGGGATCGGCCCCCTGGCGGAGAACGGCGGGCGCGTCGAAGCCTTGGCCCCGGCGTGCGCCAGCTGCATGCCCGGCACGCATCCCATCGACTCGATGAAGGACGTAATCGGCCGTAACGCCTGCGCCTGCTCGTCGTTCCAGATCCCGAGACAGGCCGGCGTGATGCGCCCGCGCGCCTCGACCGCGGTGGCCTCGGTGAACACCAGCCCGGCCTTGCCGCGCGCAAAGGTGCTCAGGTGCGCAAAATGCCAGGGTTGCGCCAGGCCATCGACGGCCGAGTACATGCACAGCGGCGAGACCACGACCCGGTTGGGCAGCGTGGTGCCGCGTATCGTCAAGGGTTCAAACAGTTGCACAGGCTTCGTCATCGGTACTCCGGCGTAATTTTTAAGGCGCAATTATTATGATTCTCAGCGCAGAATTCAAAGAGAACCGGCGCCAGGGCTCAGGCAAGCTCGTCAACCAGCGCATCGCCGATACGCAACACTGCCTGCAGCAATCCGTCGACCTGCGGCGCTTCTGCGAGCGCGCCGATAAAACAGGGGCGCAGGGCCAACTGTCCGCGAACCCTGGTGGTGCTTGGCAGGTATACGTTTTCCCGCAGCAGGCGTCGGTGCAGGGGCTGATTGAGCCCATCCAGATCCTCCACCCGCGGCGAGACGTAGCGAAAACAACAGACCGACAGGGTCGGTTCGAGTAACAGCTCGAGCTTCGGATGTCGTTTACAGTGTTCGGCCAGCTCCCGGGCCATGTCGTTGTGCCGTTTTATCCTT
>JAACFA010000124.1 GCA_009937625.1 Gammaproteobacteria bacterium
TGCCCGCCGTCACCCCACTCGCCGAAATCTTTCAACTGCTCCACGTCGAACCAGTAAGCTTCCTCGATCTCGACGCCGTCCACCCTGATATCCAGAGTTTCTGCCTGAGCCCTGAATCCCAGCATTATCGACGACGGAAACGGCCAGGGTTGCGACGCCTGGTATTCAATGTTTGCCACACGAATCCCGCACTCTTCGTAAACCTCGCGCGCCACGGTCTCCTCGAGACTCTCCAGCGGATCGACGAATCCGGCCAGGGTCGACATCATACGGCTCGGAAATCGTGAGTTACGCGCCAGCAGGCAACGCGGAGCGCGCGGAATCGAGCGATCCTCCACCAGCATGATGACCGCCGGGTCGGTACGCGGAAAGTGCATGCGCCCACAGTCGCTGTTACTGCAGCGTCGCATGTGCCCGCCGTTTTCACTGCGGGTGGGGCTGCCGCAGATTCCACAATAACGATGGTTTCTATTCCAGAACAGCAGCCCGCGCGCGTAGGCAAGCTGGGCCGCCTGCTGCTTGTCCAACAGCCAGCCAACGTCCCGTAAATCGATGAATTCACTGTCGCTCACCAGCGCGGCCAGCATATCGTCCTGGTGATGCGATACATCGAGTGCAAACATCGGGCCTGAATCGTCAAGCCCGAGAAACACCAGTTGATCGATTTCAGGTGCAAGTTCCAGGATTTCGGTCTGCGCAACGTGGACGACTTCTGGCTGGTCGGCGTCCCGATCGCGCCACCGCATCAGGCTCTTGTCGTTTCTTAGAATAAAAACACGACAGTGTTGCCGTTCCCACTGCCGTTCCAGCCAGGCCCGATCCTTGCGTGATTCGCTGGCCCGGTCGAGCATTAATTCACGATAGTAAATCACCGCGTTAGCTTATCATGAATTGCTCAGCAGCTAGCGATAGCCTGCGCCTCGCGACAGACTCTCATCCAGCAACGGTCGGGAGGTCCGCACCGATTGCAAGCCGGGAAAACCTGTGCCGGCAGATAAAGCAATCCAGTTCCCGGGAGCAGGTGAAATCGGCGCCGTGTCAGGACGGATTTTTCATGCGATATTCCGCTATCGCCTGCTTCAGCTCGTCGTACTCTCGGCAGCCGAAAAAACAGGCTTTGTCGAGCACCGCCAGGCGTTTCTCTGCTTCTTCAGGCTGGCCCAGTTGCAGGTAAAGTTCACCCAGATACTCGTTGGCGCCGCGATGCTTTGGTTCGATTTTCAAAGCCTTCTGATAGAAACCGAGCGCCACATCGAACTTTCCCAGTTTACGATTACTGAAAGCCATCAAGTTCAACAGATCGGCATCGTCTGGGTCGTCGCGCAAAGCCTCTTCCAGGCGCGCGATCGACTGCTCGTACTGCTCGTTCTCGATCAATTCCTGAAACGGAGCCAGGCGAGAGTTGGAGTTGGAATAACTGCCTCCGTCGGCGATAACCGGCGACGACGCCAGCCCGAAAACTAGCAGGATTAACGCAAGCAAGGGTTGTCTATACATAATTTCGTTCTCCACTATTCAACTGATTGGCCCAATCTGATGCGCTCAGGCGATCACCGCCGCCGCACGCAACTCCTCGATTTGCTGCTCGGACAAACCCAGCATTTCCCCGAGCACTTCACGATTTTCCCGGCCGAGGTCGCCACCGGGCCAGCGCGTGGCTCCCGGGGTGCGCGAGAGTCGCGGCAGAATCGCCGGTATTTTCAGCGGTTTTCCGTCGATTTCCACCTGCTCGAACAGGCCGCGTGCATTGAAGTGCTCGTCGTTGAGCATATCCTCGACATTGTATATCGGCCCCGCCGGCACGCGCGCCGCGTCGAGTTGCTGCAACAGGTAGGCCGAATCGTGCGCGGCACACCATTGCGACAGCGCGCTATCGATCTCTGTCTCGTGTTCAACCCGTCCCGGGTTGGTGGCAAGTCGCGGATCGGTGGCCATATCGGGATGACCCGCGGCAATCATCAGGCGCTGAAAGATCGAATCGCCGTTGCCGCCGATCACGATATACTTACCGTCAGCACAGCGATAGGTATTGGTCGGCACGATCCCGGTTACCGTGCTTCCCGAAGGCTCGCGAATCACCCCGTTGCCGTCGTACTCGGGTACCACGGCCTCCATCAGGTTGAACATCGACTCGACCAGCGCCACGTCGACCACCTGTCCCTCACCGCTGCGCTTTTTCTCGAGTAGCGCCAGCGCGATGCCGAGGGCGGCGTGAATGCCTGAAATCGTGTCGCCGATGCTCAGGTTGGGCCTCACCGGCGCCTCGCCGGGCTGCCCGTTGACGTACCTGAAACCGCTCATGCCTTCGCATACCGAAGCGAAGCCGGGTTTGCTGGCGTAGGGCCCGTCTTGCCCATAACCTGATATACGGGCATATACCAGTCCCGGATTACTACTGCGAAAATCCTCGGGACCCAGCCCCCATTTCTCGACCACCCCCGGCCTGAAATTCTCGATAACGACATCGGCCTGCGCGATCAATCTGCGCACCAGCTCGACACCCTTTTCAGTTTTCAGGTCGATCGTCACCGATTTCTTGTTGCGCGCCAGCGAACGCCACCAGAGCGAGGTGTCGCCGCGCATTTCTCGCCAGCGCCTGATAGGATCGCCGCCGTCAGGGGATTCGATCTTGATCACCTCGGCGCCAAAATAACCCAGCATGCAACCGGCAAAAGGGCCGGCGAGCAACTGCCCCAATTCGATCACGCGATATCCCGCGAGCGGGCCCGAAGAATTCATAGAGGCTCCTGATAACCTGGTCCCCGGAAATGTTACGCAGTAAATCGGAGCATGACCAGCCGAAACCCTTTATCCGGCCTGGCCCCTGGCAGCATTCGCCTCGCAGCGCATAACAGGGTCCGGACATAGGTCCAGCGGCATTTAACATTCCTGTGATAAATGGGCGAACAATTCTGTGACAAATCGAGTGCACGATGGAAACGATTGCATTACCATAAATTGTCACCTCAGAGTTTGCTATATGTCACCCGTAGTACTGGCCGATTCCGGCTCCGATACAAAAGTTTTCGTGCTCGATACCAACGTTTTAATGCACGACCCGTCCGCCCTCTTCAAGTTCCAGGAACACCACGTCTACCTGCCGATGACCGTGCTCGAAGAACTCGACAACGCCAAGATCGGTGTGTCCGAGGTTGCCCGGAACGTGCGCCAGACCAATCGATTCATTGATGAATTACTGACCGCGCAACAGGAACTCGTAATCGAACAGGGCCTGCAGCTAAGCCGCTTCGTCGCCGCCGAAGAGCCTTATAAATGCAGCGGTCGCCTGTTTTTCCAGACCGAGGCGCACGGTAGCAGTCTGCCGGAATCATTACCGGGGAATAAAACCGACAATTCGATACTGAACACGATAATTTGGCTTAAAAACGCGGTCAGCGATCACGAAATCGTGTTGATATCCAAAGACATCAACCTGCGGATTAAGGCCACGATTCTCGGCATCAAGGCCGAGGACTATGCCAACGATCGGGTAGTCGACGACCTCGACCTGCTGTTCAGCGGCTCGCGCCAGCTCGCCAGCGATTTCTGGGAAGTGCACGGCAAGCAGATCGAGAGCTGGCAGGAAGAAGGCAAAGCCTATTACGAGGTTGCCAGCGTCGAGGGCGAGGAATGGTTCCCCAACCAGTTCATCTACCTGGACAGTGATTTCGAGGCTATCGTGCGCCGGCGCAACGAGGCTGGATTCCTGATCGAGGTCTGCCAGAATTACTACGGCCAGCGCCACTCGGTCTGGGGAGTCACCGCGCGCAGCCGCGAGCAAAACTTTGCACTCAACCTGCTGATGGATCCGGAAATCGATTTCGTGACGCTGTCCGGCAGCGCGGGCACCGGAAAAACGCTGCTGGCGCTAGCGGCGGGCCTAACCCAGACGCTAGACCAGGGTTTATACAAGGAAATCATCATGACCCGCGTCACGATTCCAATCGGCGAGGACATCGGGTTCCTGCCGGGCACCGAGGAGGAGAAGATGACGCCCTGGATGGGGGCCCTGATGGATAACATGGAAGTGCTCACCGGCAGCGATCAAAAGGACTCGTGGGAACAGGCGGCGACCAATGATTTGCTGCGTAACCGAATCAAGATCCGCTCGCTGAACTTCATGCGTGGACGGACGTTTCAGAACAAGTACATTATCATCGACGAAGCGCAAAACCTGACTTCGAAACAGATGAAAACGCTGGTTACGCGCAGCGGCGCCGGCACCAAGATCGTTTGCCTGGGCAACCTCAAGCAAATCGACACGCCTTATCTAACGGAAACCACCTCGGGCATGACCTACGTGGTCGATCGCTTCAAGCACTGGGAGCATAGCGGGCATATTACCCTGATGAACGTCGAGCGTTCGCGACTGGCCGACTACGCCTCGGAAAAGCTCTAGTCAGCCAACGTTATGCCGGAAGTATCCGGCGGCGGCGGATCGGGTTCCTTCTTGGCCGTGCTAAGCTCGCTACCGACCGGCATGATATCGAACCCGGTGATATCGATATCGGGTTCCTCGGGGGCCTGGTAATCATCCTGCAGCTCGCTGCCGACGGGTGCTATCGAAGCCGCCAGGTCCTCGATTTGATCCCCGGTGATTCCGAGCGGATCCGTTTTCGGCGGCGGCTCTACTTCACCCTCGTAGCTGGATTCGTATTCCTGGCTGGTTGCCGCAGCGGCGGACGCCGCGGGTTGCGGGGCAGCTGCCAGTGCAGCTTCGGCCGCGGGTTTCGGTGCCGCTTCTACGGCTCCCCCCAACGCTGCGATCTCGCACTCGGCGCCGGCGCGGGCAAGCGCGGTCTGGTACTTGCTTGCCGTGGCCCTATCGATATTTTTCTTGATGACGATACGCTTGCCGGAGAACAGTTGTGCCAGCTTGGCCTCGTCGGCATTGAACAACTTGGCGACCCTGGCCCTGACTTCATCCGCGTTCGCGCCATCGCTGATCTGGCCGGAAAATGCGACTTCGAATAATTGATCACTCATGTCATGATTCCCTAACTGCTGACCTATACTATAGAACAAAATCGGACAACCGGTAATATGACAAAAAATACCGAAATCACTCGACTGACGCCGCACGGCCACATGGACGTACTGTCGCAACTCGAGGTCAGCCAGCTCAAACAGGGCAGCACGGACGACAGTCTTTACGAGATCTTCCGCCGCTGCGCGCTGGCGGCGCTGAATGTCGACAGCAAGACCGACGACGCGCGCGAAGTGTTCGAGCAATATCACGACTTCGATATTCGCGTGGTGCAGCAGGAACGCGGCATCAAGCTCGAAATCGAAAACGCACCGGAAAGCGCCTTTGTCGACGGCCGGGTCATAACCGGTATCCAGGAGCAATTGTTTTCCGTATTGCGCGACGTTTCGTATGTCAAAAACAAAATCGAGTCCAACCAGCTGTTCGATGTCGACAGCAGCGAGGGAATCACCAACGTCGTGTTTCACATACTGCGCAACGCTGACACGCTGGTTCCGGAAAAAGAGCCTAACCTCGTGGTTTGCTGGGGCGGGCATTCCATCGACCGGCTCGAATACGATTACTGCAAGGAAGTCGGCTATCAGCTCGGACTGCGCAGTTTGAATATCTGCACAGGATGCGGACCAGGCGCGATGAAGGCGCCGATGAAAGGCGCCGCGATCGGGCACAGCAAGCAGCGTATCCGCGAGGGCCGCTACCTGGGCTTCACCGAGCCGGGCATCATCGCCGCCGAATCGCCAAACCCGATCGTCAACGAACTGGTTATTCTGCCGGATATCGAAAAAAGACTGGAAGCGTTTGTGCGCGCGGGTCACGGTATTGTGGTCTTTCCCGGAGGCGTGGGGACCGCCGAGGAAATTCTGTTCCTGCTCGGCATTCTGCTCAATCCGGAAAATCGTCATGTTCCGTTTCCGTTAATCATGACCGGTCCCGAATCGGCACAGGACTATTTCAGGCAAATCGATGATTTTATCAAGCTCGCCCTCGGCCGGGATGCCCAGGAGCATTATTCGATTGTCATCGACGATCCGACCAAGGTCGCACGCGAGATTGCCGCGGGGCTCGAGTCGGTGCGCAATTTCAGGCGAGCCCATTCGGACGCTTACTATTTCAACTGGATTCTCAAAATCGATCACCAGTTCCAGCAACCTTTTGCACCGACTCACGATAACGTCGCCGCGCTCAATCTGACGCGCGACCAACCACTGCATTTACTGGCAGCCGACTTGCGCCGGGCATTTTCCGCCATCGTGGCGGGCAATGTGAAAGACGAAGGTATTCGATCGATCGAAAAGAATGGCCCCTTCCAGATTAGCGGCGAACCCGAAATCATGCAGGCGCTGGACGCCCTGCTGCGTTCTTTTGTCGAGCAGCAGCGCATGAAAGTGCCGGGCAAAGCCTACGTCCCTTGTTATTACCTGCATAACCGGTAACATTTCTGACTGGCGTCAACCAGGGTCATGAATAATGGGTTTCATCAAGGCAATCGCAATCAAGAATCGCCCGCGCGTCGCGATGCAGCTGATAGATAGCGCCCAGGTTAGCGTTGCCAACGGTATCCTCGGCGATTTCCGCGGCGCCCAGCTCGGGCGCCAGCTAACCATATTAAGCGAATCAGCCTGGCGTAAAGCCTGCGCCGAAGTCGAGGCGGATTTGCCCTGGACGGTACGACGCGCCAACCTGCTGGTCGACGGCGTCGAGTTTGATGCCGGCTATGTCGGCAAGACGGTGCGCATCGGCGACGTCGAGCTGGTAGTAACCGAGGAGACCGACCCCTGTTCGCGCATGGATGCACAGCACCAGGGCCTGGCCGCGGCGCTGACGCCGGAATGGCGCGGCGGCATTTGCTGCAACGTCGTCAAACCGGGCGAAATCAAGGTCGGCGACCGCATTGAATTCTCATGAGGGGATTCACAACCAGGTTCTCGCCCCCCAAACGAAGCCAGCGCGCTCGATTTCAGTCGGGATTGAGTCGGCGATAATCCGCCATCAGTCGACGTTCGGCCCTGATACCGTTGATACAATAGGCGCTGACGCTCACCAACACCACCAGGCTTCCGGCGAGGGTTAACAGGCTGGGCTGCTCACCTACCCCGATCCAGACCCAGACCGGACCCAGGATGGACTCGGTTAGCGAAAACAGGGCGACTTCAGAAGCCATGATGTAACGCGTGGCAACGGTAAAGCACCAGAATCCGATGCCGAATTGCAGGCATCCCATCGTAACAACAATCATCAGGTCGCGACCCGAAACGACAAACGATTCGACAAAAAGAGCGGCCACCCCACCCATGACAATGCCGCTGAGGCAGGTTGCCGGCAACATATCGGTACCGCGCTTGTCACGAATTATCAACAGGAATACAACGAACGACGCGACCACCCCCAACGCCGCGACATTCCCTAGCCAACGCCCCTCCAGCAAACCGTCGGCAAACATCAGGCCGATGCCGGCCAGCGACACCAGCATCGCGACGACGCCGAAACGGGAAGTTCTTTCGCCGAGCACCAGCCAGGCGACGAAGGCGGTCGCGAGCGGTGCCGCGCCGATAATGAACAACGCGTTGGCAACCGTGGTCCACAAGATTGCGAAGATATAGCAGATCGAACCGAGACCGAGCACCAGCGCCGCCCACAGGCCAGGCTTACCGACCGCGCGAAACGCAGTTCCGATATTCGAGCGGTAACGCAGCCATAACAAAATGAACAGGGTCAGCGAAAACGTGAAGCCGCGATAAAACAGGATCTGCCAGCCGCTGGCGGCCTCGAGATTCCGCAACAGGATACCGGAAGTACTGAGGAAAAATCCCCCGATGACGACCAGCATGACGCCGTAGCCGTACCTACGCTCCATCGGGTCCATTGCGGCCCCGAGCCGCAATCAATATCGAACCCGGGACGGAATTCCCGTCATGGGCATCGTGATTCCCGGAGCATTCTGGGAAGCAGGTCACGGCAGCTTGACCACGGCCCTGCCTCGAATCTTGCCGGCGAGTATGTCTTCGGCGGCCCGCGGCAGATCGGCAAAATCGAGATCGAAGCAAAGCTCGTCGAGCAGGGCCAGATCAAGATCGGAAGCCAGGCGCTGCCAGGCGATCTTGCGCTTCGCAATCGGCGCCATCACCGAATCGATGCCATACATCGAAATTCCGCGCAAGATGAATGGCGCGACGGTGGTCGGTAGATTCATGGATTCGGCCAGGCCGCAGATGGCCGCCGCACCGCCATAGCTCAGCTGGCTGAGCACGTTGGCCAGGGTATTACCACCGGCGACATCGATCGCCCCTCTCCATAGCTCCTTGCCAAGCGGACGCGCCTTGTCGGAAAAGTCGGCGCGATCGAGCACGTCCGCGGCGCCGAGGCCGGTCAGGAAGTCCTTTTCGTTCATTCGCCCGGTGGAACCGCGACGCTGCCGACACCGCCCGAGGCGCCGGTTACCAGGATATCGCCATCACCCGGTTTTATGCCGTGCTGTTCGAGTGCCATAACGCTCAGCATCGCGGTATAGCCGGCGGTACCGATCGCCATGGCCTGCCGCATATCGAGACCATCCGGCAGCGGGACCAGCCAGTTGCCGCTAACCCGGGCCTTTTGTGCGTAACCACCCGAATGCACTTCACCCACGCCGAAACCATTCAATATGACCTGATCGCCGTCCTTGAAATCGGCGTGGCTCGAGTCGATAACCGTGCCGCTGAAATCGATACCCGGAGTGAGCGGAAACTTACGAATGATGGGTGATCTCCCGGTCAAGGCGAGACCATCCTTGTAATTCAAGGTCGTGTATTCGACCCTTACCGTGACGTCCCCCTCCATCAAATCGCTGTCGTCGAGTTGCGTCAGCGCACAACGTTGACCATCGTCGCTTTTACCAATTTGATACGCCTGAAACTGATCTGCCATGAAACGATCCTGTGGAATGCTATTTGTAAGACAAAATCATGGTAAAGTAATTAATCGTCAAATGCATCACAAAATCAGGACTGAAACGTGCAGGAAAACGTCATCGTCAAGGTAAGTATTTCGAAGCAGATCGCCGAGCAGTTACGCAGCGCTATCGTCAGCGGCCAGTTCAAGATCGGCGAGCGGCTGCCAACCGAGGATGAGCTCGCGCAGCGCTACGGTGTGTCGCGTCCGAGCGTGCGTGAAGCTCTGAAAAGGCTTGCGGCGCAGAACCTGGTGCGCGCCAAACGCGGCCCAACGGGTGGTAATTTCGTGGTACAGCCGAGTTTCGAGGAACTCGCCGAATCTCTGAGCGGTGCGGCAACGCTGCTGGTGGGCATGGGCGCACTCGACATCGAGGAAATCATCGAGGGCCGACGCATACTGCAGGTCAGCTGCCTGCAGCAGGCGGTCGTCAACGCCGACGACGCACAGCTGCGAAATATCGAAGACGCGCTGCAACGCCAGCAGGACCCGGGCATAAGCGATGAAGAGTTTTGCCAGGCAGACGTCGCTTTCCACCGCGCGCTGGTTGATGCTACCAACAACGGCATGCTGCGCTTTGTCATGTATACCGTCATCGAGGCGCTGATACCGGTAACCAACATGGTGGTTACCGTGGTACGTGAGCGCAGCGACATCATCTCCCTGCACCAGCGGATGCTGGCACAGCTGCGCCAGCGCAACTCGGCCGAACTAGCTGCGTTAATGAATGAATTGCTCGATTACCTGCTACAAAAGTTTGAACAGGCTACCACAGCGCAGGCTCAGAAAAGCGTTTGACTCTCGACGCCTAGAAAGAAAAAGGCCGCCACACCGAGGATCGCGACGATTATAGCGATACCGATCCGCGCCATGCGCACATCCGCGGCACGATCGCGTTCGAGCCCCTGGATGATTTGATGGATCCGGCGCAGCGCGCTACCCGCAAGTTTGCGTTTCTTGTAGTCTTCGACCACCGCTTCGGAACGTTCGGTATTGGATGTCATGACACCTGTTTTTAACTGCATGATAGACCTATAATGGGTGCCGAATTCGGTTTTTACAAATGTAACTGTTTCACAGCATAGACAGAGGTTAACAATTGATTCCCATTATACTTTCCGGTGGCTCCGGAACTCGCCTGTGGCCTCTGTCGCGCAAGATGTACCCCAAACAGTTCCACAGCCTGTTACATGACGAAACCATGCTGCAGCGAACGCTGCAGCGACTCGACGGCCTCGAGCACCAGCGGCCCACCGTGGTCTGTAACGACGATCACCGCTTCATCGTCGCCGAGCAGGCGCGCCAGATCGGTATCGAGGATTTATCGATAATCCTGGAACCCTTCGGCAGGAATACCGCGCCGGCAATCGCGGTGGCGGCCTTGCACGCCCTGCAGCAGGGCGACGATCCGGTGTTACTGGTGTTGACGGCCGATCACGAGATTCCGGACCAGCAGGCTTTCACCGACGTCGTCAGGCAGGCTTTACCCCTGGCCGAGGCCGGCAATCTGGTAACCTTCGGCATCGTGCCGACCTACGCGGCGACCGGTTATGGCTATATCAAACGCGGACAGCAAACCGGCGCTGGTTTCCGCGTCGACGAGTTCGTCGAGAAACCCGATCACGCCACGGCCGAGCAATACCTCGCAGCAGAAGAATATTACTGGAATAGCGGCATGTTCATGTTTCGCGCGCAGAGCTATCTCACCGAGCTGGAAAAATTCAACCCCGAGATGGTCGAACACTGCGAGCAGGCGGCCGGCGCCATGACCGAGGATATCGGTTTTCTCAGGCTCGACGCCGACGCCTTCGCCGAGTGCGAGGCCGATTCGATCGACTACGCCGTCATGGAAAAAACCGACCTTGCCTGCGTGGTGCCGATGGATGCCGGCTGGAGCGACATCGGCAGCTGGTCGTCACTGTGGGAACAGGGCGAGAAAGACGACCAGGGTAACGCTACCCGCGGCGATGTACTGACCACCGATACCGAAAACTCGATCGTGCATGCCGGGAGCCGGCTGGTGGCAACCGTCGGTGTCAGCGACCTGGTGATCGTCGAAACCGAGGACGCGGTGCTGGTAGCCGACAAGGCAAAGGCGCAGGAAGTCAAACAAATTGTCGAAAAGCTGGCGCAGGACAGCCGCGAGGAAGAAAACTTTCATCGAATCGTCTATCGCCCCTGGGGCAGCTTCGATTCGGTCGACGAAGGCGACGGTTACAAGGTCAAGCGTATTAGCGTCAAACCCGGCGCACGCCTGTCCAAGCAAATGCATCATCATCGCGCCGAGCACTGGGTCGTGGTCAGGGGCACCGCGCGCGTGTTCCGCGACGACGAGATTTTTGATCTGCACGAAAACGAGTCGGTTTTTATTCCACTCGGCGCCACACATTACCTCGAGAATCCTGGCGTTGACCCGCTCGACATCATCGAAGTCCAGTCGGGATCATACCTCGGCGAGGACGATATCGTGCGTTTCGACGATATTTACGGACGCAGCGATAAATAGTTTCACCGAATATTGATCTGGATCAGTCCCGAAAGGTGACGAAAAGGGATATTTCTAGGTTATGACCGAGCAGAGCCCTAGCCAGTTCGACGATACCCAGCTCGAGCAAGAACTCGAGTACCCGGACTGGTTCAAACTCAGCCTCGGCGACCTCAACGACGATATCGCGGAAGCCCGCGCCAGCGGCAAGTTCGGCATCATGGTCTATTACGGTCAGGATCGCTGCGCCTACTGCGAACAGTTTTTCGAAATCAACCTCACCGATGACAGCATATCGCATTACCTGCAGCAGAATTTCGATATTATTCCGGTAGACATCTGGGGCATCGAGGAGTTTGTCGATACCGACGGCAACAGCTATACCGAACGCGAACTTTCGTTACGCTACAAGACCAACTTCACACCGTCGCTGGTGTTCTACGACCGCCAGGGAAAACCAGTTTATCGCCTGCGCGGCTACTACCCGCCCTACCAGTTTCGCGCGGTACTGCATTACGTGATCGAGGGATTTTACCGCGTCGAGAAGTTTCGCGATTACCTGGCGCGAGCGGAACCCGAACTTTTCTTCACTTCCGGCGAGCTGATAGACCGCGACTTTTATCAGCCACCGCCTTACAACCTCGATCGCAGTAAAAACGAGTCCGGCAAGCCGCTCGCTGTGATATTCGAACAGGGCTCCTGTCATGCCTGCGAGCTGCTGCACACGGGACCGCTGTCGCAGGATGAAATCCTGGCTGAGATCGAGCAAATGGATGTAGTGCAGTTAGGCCTGTTTGCCGATACCGAGGTAATTACTCCGTCTGGCAAGAACACGACTGCAAAAAAATGGGGGCAGGAGCTGGGGCTGTTTTATACTCCGACCATCATTTTCTTCAGCCCCGAGGGCGAGGAGATCATGCGTGTCGATTCAGTGGTGCAGTTCTACCGTCTGTGGGGCGTGCTCAATTACGTCAACCGCCTTGGCTACGCGAGCGGTCTCGATTATCAGGGCTGGCGGCTGCAACAGCGCGAGACAGCCGAGTAATCGGGTGCGACGATGACTTCGACCAGGCGCGCGTCGCTGTCCCAGCAGCTCATCGATACCTGCCTGGCGATGAATGACGAGGGTATCAATCAGGGCAACGCCGGCAATATCAGCCTGCGTTTCGACGATGGTTTCCTGATCACGCCGTCGGGCCTGGCCTATGATCGGCTGCAGCCCGCCGACATCGTGCTGGTCGCGCTCGACGGCAGCAGCCGCGATCGTCTGCAGGCCTCGAGCGAATGGCGCATGCATCGCGATGTTTACCTGGAGCGGCCCGAAGCCGGCGCCGTGCTGCACGCGCATCCGACGTTTTCCACCGCGCTGTCCTGCCTGCGGCTCGATATCCCCGCCTTCCATTATATGGTCGCGGTCGCCGGCGGCAGCGACATCAAGTGCGCCGATTACGCGCTATTCGGTACCCAGCAGCTGTCGGATAACATGCTCGCTGCGCTCGACGGACGGCGCGCCTGCCTGCTCGGCACCCACGGCATGATCTGTTTTCACGAAAACCTGGAAAAAGCCCTGTGGCTCGGAATAGAAGTCGAAACCCTGGCGCGGCAGTACTGGCACGCGCGCCAGGCGGGCGACCCCGTGATCCTGAGCGCTGCGCAAATGCAGGAAGTCATCGAAAAATTCACCGATTACGGCAAGCAGCCTGCGGGCGAAGACTGACTCATGAACGTCGATGGCGTGCCCTATCGCAGCATCTGGCTCAACGATAACAGGATCTCTATCGACGTCATCGACCAGACCCGGTTACCCCATGAATTTCAAATCCGGAATCTGACTACGCTCGGCGATGCCTGCGTTGCGATCAGCGACATGGTGGTGCGCGGCGCACCGCTGATCGGGGCCACCGCGGCTTACGGTTTTTATCTCGCGATGCTGCAGGATGCTTCCGATACCGCGATGGACGCTGCTTATGACTCGCTTTACGCGGCCCGGCCAACCGCGGTAAATCTGCGCTGGGCACTGGACCGGACACGCACGGGCCTCGAAAGCCTCACACCGGATGAACGCGCCGCCTGCGCCCTCGCAACGGCCCGGGAAATCGCGGAACTCGACGTCGATATCAATCGGCAAATCGGCAGGCATGGTCTGCGGCTGATCAGCGATATCGCCGCGCGCAAGGCACCCGGTGAGGCGGTAAACATCCTGACCCACTGTAACGCCGGCTGGTTGGCGACGGTCGACTGGGGCACGGCTACCGCGCCGATATACATGGCTTTCGATAGCGGCATCCCGGTTCACGTCTGGGTCGACGAAACCCGGCCGCGCAACCAGGGTGCAAGCCTCACCGCCTGGGAACTCGGGCATCACGGAGTGCCCCATAGCCTGATCGCCGATAATACCGGCGGTCATCTGATGCAGCATGGCCAGGTCGACCTGTGCCTCGTCGGCAGCGATCGCACGACGCGCAGCGGCGACGTTTGCAACAAGATAGGTACCTACCTGAAAGCGCTGGCCGCAAAAGACAACGCGCTACCGTTTTACGTCTGCCTGCCGAGTTCGACGATCGACTGGAGTATCCGTGACGGCCTGAACCAGGTGCCGATCGAGCAACGTGACGGCAGCGAAGTGTCGCAGGTCACGGGGCGCTTGCCGGACGGACGGATCGAATCGGTATCCATCGTGCCGCCGGGTACCCGGGTAGCGAACTACGCCTTCGACGTGACGCCAGCCAGACTGGTAACGGGACTAATCACCGAGCGCGGTATCGTGGCGGCAAGCGAATCGGCCCTGGCGCGCGCGTTCCCCGAGGAGTCGACCGGGCCTGCCGCTTAACCGGCAGCGCGCAGCTCACAGATATTATTCAAAGGATTTATGGCAAGCGCCTAGTAATACTTGCGCAGCACCGTCAGGCCGTCCCCGATCGGGATCAGCGACAGGTCATAGCGTCCCGGTGCCCGCTCGTGGATCCATGCATTGAGCTCGCGCAGCGCTACGGTATCAGAGCTGTTATCCTCGGGATCGGCCACTGCCCCGCTCCAGAGTACGTTGTCGAGCATGATCAGACCGCCGTTACGCACCAGCGCAAGACAGGATTCGACGTAGGAACGGT
>JAACFA010000010.1 GCA_009937625.1 Gammaproteobacteria bacterium
CGCCAAGATAAAGATCGACGCGATCAGGGTCTATTTGCGATAACGGCGCGCGGCCGATAGCCATAATGAATCGACCCCAGTTCGGATCCGATGCAAATAGCGCAGTTTTTACCAGGGGCGATTCGGCGATGGTAAACGCGACACTGCGCGCGTCGCTCTCGCTGACGGCACCATCGACCCTGACCTCGACGAATTTGGTCGCGCCCTCGGCATCTCGAATTATCGCCTGTGCGAGTTTTTCGAATACCAGCTGCAGAGCCTGGCAGAATTCTTCCTGGCTGCGATTGACCCGCACTCCAGAAGCGCCGGTGGCGATCAATACGCAGGAGTCGTTGGTCGAGGTATCGCCGTCGACGGTTATCGAGTTAAAACTGCCTTTAACCATTTGGCCGAGCATTTGCGACAGTTCGTCCTGCTCGATGGCGGCGTCGGTGGCGATGTAACTGAGCATCGTCGCCATATCCGGCTTGATCATACCCGAACCCTTCGCCATACCGGTTATGGAAACGGCTTTACCGTCGATATCGAGCTCGAGGCTAACCGCCTTGGGCAACGTATCGGTCGTCATGATACCCTGTGCGGCCTCGAGCCAGTTGTCTGCTGCGAGCCGGGCAAGCAGTTCGGGAATCGCTTGCTTTATCGGCGCAACCGGCAACGGTTCGGCAATCACCCCGGTTGAAAAAGGTAGCACCTGCTCGCGTGTCGTGTCGGTGAGTTCGGCAACGGCTTCACAGCATTCAGTTGCATCACGCAGCCCCGCGGCACCGGTACCCGCATTGGCATTGCCGGAGTTTATCAACAGGAAACGAGCCTCGGGCTCGAGGGCTAGATGTTGCTGGCACAACTTGACCGGTGCGGCACTGAAATGGCTCTGGGTAAACACGGCAGCCAGGCTCGCGCCGGGCGCAATTTCGAGCAACACCAGATCTTTCGTAGTGCCGTCGCTCTTGATTCCACTATGCATTGCCGCGAGGCGGATACCCCTTACCGGGTGGAGCTTCTGCGGGGTCTGCAAGCCTACAGCCATGGATTAAATCCTACAGTTTACCGTGGCATTGCTTGAATTTTTTGCCCGAACCGCACCAGCAGGGTTCGTTGCGACCCATCTTGCGCTCCTTGCGCACAAATGGCTGCGCGGAATCTTCAGCCGGCTGCTGCTCTTCCAGCGGGTTTAGCGCGCTGGCATGCTCCATCTTGATTGCCTGCTCCGGCTGATGGCTTTGCTCCAGCGCCTCGACCTGCTCCTCGCCGCGAATCTGAACGCGGGTCATCGCCTGCACGGCCTCGTAGTTGATGCTGTCGAGCATACTGGTAAACATTTCGAAAGACTCGCGCTTGTACTCCTGAACCGGATTCTTTTGCGCATATCCGCGCAACCCGATACCCTGGCGCAGGTAATCCATCGCGGCCAGGTGCTCCTTCCAGTGACGATCGAGGATCATCAAAGTGATCTCTTTCTCCACACGAGCAATCAGTTCCTCGCCGAGCATTTCGGTCTTGGCCTGATAGGCCTGTTCGAAATGCTCGATGATTCGATCGAGGATTTCCTCGTCGCTGATCTGGTCTTCCTGCTCGAGCCAGTCGTTAATCGATAACTCGGTGCCGAACTCGCTGGCCAGCGTCTGCTCCAGACCTTCGATATCCCATTGTTCGTCCAGCGAATTGACCGGTACATGGGCACGGAACACGCCTTGCAGCACATCCTTGCGCATATTGCCGATGGCCTCGGAGATACTCTCGCTATGCAGCAGATCGTCTCTTTGCTGGTAGATGACCTTACGCTGGTCATTGGCTACATCGTCGTATTGCAGCAGCTGCTTGCGGATATCGAAGTTATGCGCTTCAACCTTGCGCTGCGCGTTTTCGATCGCGCGGCTAACCCAGGGGTGCTCGATGGCCTCGCCCTCTTCCATGCCCAGCTTTTGCATCAGCCCGGCCACTTTTTCGGAGGCGAAGATACGCATCAGGCTGTCTTCCATCGACAGGTAAAAACGTGACGAGCCGGGATCACCCTGGCGCCCGGAACGGCCGCGCAACTGGTTGTCGATACGCCGTGATTCATGGCGCTCGGTGCCGATGATATGCAGCCCTCCGGCCTCGATCACCTTGTCGTGTCGCTGCTGCCATGCCTCGGTCAGGGTCTGGCGCTGCGCCGCCTGGTCCTCGGGTATCTCCTTTAAATCGACTTCGAGATTACCGCCAAGCACGATATCGGTGCCGCGGCCGGCCATATTGGTTGCGATGGTAACCGTGCCGGGAATACCGGCGTCGGCAATGATCCTGGCCTCACGCTCATGCTGCTTGGCATTGAGTATCTGGTGCTTGATCTTGACCTTGTCGAGCAGGCCCGACAGGTGCTCCGAGGTTTCCACCGACGTGGTTCCGACCAGCACCGGTTGACCGCGTTGCACGCAGTCACGAATGTCGTCGATGATTGCCTCGAACTTTTCCCGTGTCGTCAGGTAGATCAGGTCGCCCATATCCTCGCGAATCATCGGTTGATTGGTCGGCACCACGACGACCTCGAGGCCGTAAATCTGCTGAAACTCGAAAGCCTCGGTATCGGCGGTGCCCGTCATGCCGGCGAGCTTGTTGTAAAGCCTGAAGTAGTTCTGAAAGGTAATCGAGGCGATAGTCTGATTTTCGTGCTGGATGCTGACGCCTTCCTTGGCCTCGATCGCCTGGTGAAGACCCTCGGACCAGCGCCTGCCCGGCATGGTGCGGCCGGTAAATTCGTCGACGATGACAATACTGCCGTCCTGCACGATATAGTCTACATCGCGGTTGTAGATCGCATGCGCTCTGAGACCCGCGGTCAGGTGGTGCACCAGGGCTATATTGGCGGCATCGTAAAGACTTTCGCCCTCGCTCAGCAGTCCCGCCGCAACCATTAACCGCTCGGCAGTGTCATGCCCCGATTCGGTCAGAAAGGCCTGTTTGGATTTTTCGTCGACACTGTAATCCCCGGGACCGTCTTCGGATTCGACCCGCGTCAACTGCGGGATGATGCTGTTGATACGGCTGTATAAATCGGAGCTGTCACTGGCCTGACCGGATATGATCAACGGCGTGCGCGCTTCGTCGATCAGAATCGAGTCGACCTCGTCGACGATGGCATAGTTAAGCTCGCGCTGCACCCGCTCCTCGAGCGTGAAGCAGAGGTTATCGTGCATGTAGTCGAAGCCGAACTGGTTGTTGGTGCCATAGGTAATATCTGCCTGGTACGACTCGCGCTTGGTGTCATAATCCATCGTACTCAACACCACGCCGACGCTCAAACCAAGAAAATTGTAAATCTGACCCATCCATTCGGCGTCCCGCTCGGCCAGGTAATCGTTGACGGTGACGATATGCACGCCCTTACCGCTGATCGCATTAAGATAGGCCGGCAGGGTAGCCACCAGGGTCTTGCCTTCGCCGGTGCGCATCTCGGTGATCTGATTATTGTGCAGGATCATGCCGCCGATAAGCTGGACATCGTAATGGCGCAGGCCCAACGTGCGCACCGAGGCTTCGCGGCACACTGCAAAGGCTTCGTCGAGCAATTGCTCGAGCGTCTCGCCGGCGGCAAAGCGTTTACGAAATTCCTCGGTCTTCTGAGCTAGTTGCGCATCCGCGAGCGCCTGCAATTCGGGCTCCAGCTGATTGATGCGGGAAACACGCTGCTTGAGTTTCTTGATGATTCGGTCATTACGAGTGCCGAACACTGTTTTTATGGCTTTAGACAACATCGTACGACTGCTTCAACAGAACTGCTATCAGAAGTGGAGTTTACTTGAAAGGTTTCAAGCGGGCCGCTGAAATAAACGACGCCTTTATCAATTCGCAGCGCGAATAAATCGCACAGGATTTATCTCGCGTCCGTTCTTCAGCACTTCAAAGTGCACGTGCGGACCCGTAGAACGGCCTGATGAGCCAATTTCAGCAATTTGAAAACCTTTCTCGACTGTATCACCCACCGATACCAGCAGGCGTGAATTATGCGCATAGCGAGTCGTATAACCGTTACCGTGCGCGATGTCGATAACGTTACCGTAACCATAGCGCTTGCCAGCGTAGGTGACCACACCCTTGGCAACTGCAATTACCTGGCCGCCCAGATTCCCGGCAAAATCGATACCTTTGTGCATTTCTCGCCGCCCTGAAAGCGGGTGGGTACGCATGCCGTAATAGGACGAAATCCAGCCCTTGGTAATCGGACGGCCACTGGGCTGAATTTCCTTTTGCAGGTTTTCGTCCAGCACCAGGTTCTCCAGCACCGCGAGCTGATTCTCCCGGTTTTCGAGTTCGAAGCTCAACTGCTCGATTGCCTGTGACAATTCATCCGGTTCCAGTCCCATGTTGCTGATGGTTTCGGGTCCGCCCAGGGCGGGGGTCAGATCGAAATCGAACTCGGCCTTGTCGATACTGGCCATGCGCACCAGCTTGCGCCCCAGGGCGTCGAGTCGCATCACGTGCGCCTGCAGCAGACCGATACGCGACGATAACGCGTCGATGTTGGCATCGGCCTCTTGGCGGATATGTTTGAGTTGTACCTGCTGACGATGAACGTCCGCCTGCCACTCGTCGATCAGGGCCTGGTTGTCCTGGCTTGGATTCAGGGTGTAACCAACGTAAACGGAACCCGACACCATCAGCCCGAGCATTACGGTCATCACCAGCAAATGCAGCGGCTTTTTAAGATTCAGTCCGCAGATTTGGCCTCGATTTGATGACAGAAACAGTATATTCACGGGGCACCTATATCGCCGCTTCCACAGGCTGCGCATAGGATATCGGCGCGGTCGAGGCGTCCTTGAAGGTCACCTCTTCCCAGGCCTCGGTGTCGGCCAGCAAGGCCAGCAACAGTCGATTATTGAGCGCGTGTCCCGACTTATAGCCGGAAAAGGCGCCGATGAGACTGTGACCGAGTAGATATAAATCTCCGATAGAATCCAGGATCTTGTGCTTGACGAACTCGTTGTCGTAACGCAAACCATCTTCGTTCAATACCCGGTAATCATCGAGCACTATGGCATTGTCCTGACTGCCACCGAGCGCGAGATTATTGGCCCGCAGATACTCGATATCTTTTTGAAAACCGAAGGTGCGGGCACGGCTCACCTCTTTGACGAACGAGGTGGTGGAAAAATTGATTTGACAGGTTTGCTTTTGCCGGGTGAAGAAAGGATGGTCGAAATCGATTTCGAAACTGACCTTGAAACCATCGAAAGGCTGGAATTCGACCCACTTGTCGCCTTCTTCGACCCGCACCGTCTTTTTAATTTTGATGAATTTCTTAGCCTTATTTTGCTCCACGATTCCAGCAGACTGAATCAGGAAGACAAAAGGTCCGGAGCTACCGTCCATAATCGGCACTTCGTCGGCACTCAACCGCGATTGCTGACAGCAGGTGTTCGACCGTCGAAATACGCACACCGTCCTCCACCAGCGTGGTCGACAAATTGGTATCACCGACTTTTTCGGGACGGGCCAGAATTTCGACTGGAACTTCCAGATCGATGCGACGGAAACGGATACCGGAATCGATTGGTGCCGGTCGCAGTGTCAAATACACTTTTTTACCTGTATGCAAACCCACACCCATGGCGCGAATGACATTTTTCAACGTGCGCTGTTTAATCAAAATCGCTTCCCAACTTATATGAATAAATTCAGATAGTTAGCGCTGTTGGCTCTTATGCCGCTAACCGGCCGACAATGATGGCTGATTTCCAACCGAAAATCAATCCAAATCAATAGAACGTTCTAATAAATGCCTGAAATCTCAGAAACTTTCCATACCTTAAAGCTAGCACAAATTGGCGAAAATGCATCAATCCTGCCCATGATTTTGCCTGATTTTCGACTTCTGCAGCGGCTTACGCTGCTTGGCCGGAACGAAGTAAGCCCAATACCGGAAACGATGCCGATTAACGAGGCAAGATCCATAGTACTCCCCAATGCGCCGTAACAGAACTGATGACGCCCTATAGATCGGCCGCAAAGCGGGAATCTTTAAACCCGGCGATCATTTTTCGGTAGTGCTCCGACAATCAAAACCGGGGAAATCAGGCGGACGCGGGACCCGGCGCAGCCTTTCGTTAATTTGGCAAAATTCGTTGTCCGGGCACTGGATTGGCGGCCCCGGCAGACTCAGCAGCGGATGAAGTGTTCGCGGTAGTACTTCATTTCATCGATCGATTCGAGAATATCGTCCAGCGCCAGGTGCGCGCCCTTCTTGGAAAACCCGGAGACCAGCTCGGGTTTCCACAAGCGTGCCAGTTCCTTGAGTGTACTCACGTCGAGATTGCGATAATGAAAGAACGCTTCCAGCTCGGGCATCAGCCGGGCCATGAAACGACGGTCCTGGCAAATACTGTTACCGCACATCGGTGATTTACCGGCGGGCACGTATCGGCGCAGAAACTCGAGGGTTTCGCGCTCGGCATCCGCGATACTGCTGTCGCTCTGCCTGACTCTCTCGGTCAGTCCCGAGTTGCCATGGTGACGCGTGTTCCATTCATCCATCGTGTTCATGATCGATGCCGGATGATGGATGGCGATGACCGGACCCTGCGCCAGCACCCTGAGCCTGGGGTCGGTAACCACGGTCGCAATCTCGATGATCTGATCCGTTTGTGGATCCAGGCCAGTCATTTCGAGATCGATCCAGATCAGGTTGTCATCTTCAATTAACGTCATGTCGTCGGGCTTCATATGAGTGCAATATGCGCTAAACTATAGCAAGTTTTTGCTGGCTGGTAGGCTAATGCATCTGTTCACCACAGTTTTTTTGAGTTTTGTTGCCGCATCGGTGCTGGTTCGCCTGTGGTTAAGTCAACGCCAGGTCAATCATATCCGCGCGCACTATGCCGAGGTGCCCGCCGCTTTCGCCGAAAAGATCTCGCTCGAGGATCATCACCGCGCCGCGGACTACAGTTGCGCCAAGTTACGGGTGGGCCGGGTTACCCTCGCCTGGGAGACGCTGTGGCTGCTGCTGTGGACCATCGGTGGCGGGATTAACCTGATCGACCAGTGGTGGACCGGTTACGAATACGGTCCGCTGGTTACCGGCATCGCGGTGATTTTTTCACTCATCCTGATCACGTCGATTCTCGATCTGCCGTTTTCGCTTTACCAGACCTTTGTCATCGAAGAACGCTTTGGCTTCAATCAAACGACTCTCAAAACCTGGCTGCTCGATCTGGTGAAGACGGCACTACTGGTGATCCTGATCGGGACTCCGCTGGTGGCGGCGATACTGTGGTTGATGAACCAGGCTGGCGCCAACTGGTGGCTCTATGCGTGGCTGCTGTGGATGAGTTTCAGCCTGGTCATGATCTGGGCCTACCCGGCGTTAATAGCTCCCCTGTTCAACAAGTTCAGTCCGCTACAGGACGCAACGCTGCGCACCCGCATAGAGAACCTGCTGCAGCGCTGCGGTTTTCAGAGCCAGGGCGTGTTTGTCGTCGACGGCTCGCGGCGATCGTCGCATGGCAACGCCTATTTCACCGGCTTTGGCCGCAACAAGCGTATCGTCTTTTTCGACACCCTGCTGGAATCCCTGTCGGCCGACGAGGTAGAAGCGGTGCTGGCGCACGAACTCGGGCACTTCAAGCGCAACCACATCAGGAAATCGCTGCTGTTATCGAGCGTTGTTTCCCTGGCTGGATTCGCGTTACTGGCCTGGCTGATGTCTTCCGACTGGTTTTATAGCTCGCTCGGCGTGGAGGCCGCATCGACCCACGCCGCGCTGATTCTGTTCATGACGATCATGCCGGTATTCACCTATTTCGTTAGTCCGCTGTTCTCGGCACTGTCGCGCAAACATGAATTCGAAGCGGATGAATTTGCGCATTCCAATAGCGACTACAAGGCGCTGATCTCGGCCCTGGTAAGCCTCTACCGGGAAAATGCCAGTACCCTGACGCCTGATCCTGTGCATTCGATGTTTTACGATTCGCATCCTCCGGCGATGATCCGCATCGGGCATCTCGAAGCCATCGCCGCCGCTGAACCGTCCGGTTAGCGCGACTTGCGGCCTGTTACCCTTTCGATGAGCAAGCCTCTAGATGGCAAAGCGCAGGCTTAGCCAGCAGCAGAGAAATCGGATTCAGGCGGCCCAGCACGCCATTTTGGAGCACGATGACTACGGCCACGGGCTGGTCGTTTCTCACCAGGGCGGTCAGATTCTGGTCGAACTCCAATCGGCAACAACTATCGAATGCAAGATCAAGTCCAACCTGGGCACCATCGTCTGCGGCGATCGTGTTGCGATCGAAACCACGGCGCAACAGCAACATCGGGTCGTCGGGATACTGGAGCGCGATAACCTGTTACGGCGCGTCGACGGATTCGGCCAGGTCAGATCCGTCGCGGCCAACATCAGTCAGCTATTCGTGTGCCTTGCGGTTTCTCCCGAACCCAACCTTTTCCTGCTCGATCAGTACTTGCTGTCGGCAGAGCAACAGCAGATCGAGGCCCGCATTCTGCTCAACAAGATCGATCTCGCCACGGCCGGCGAGGACCCGTTCGGGCTGCGCCAGATTTATCAGCCGCTGGGGTACCGGCAGGTCGATACCAGCGTTATCTCGGGTGTCGGCATGGAAGAATTTAGCGCACTGTTACCGGGCCAGGTATCGGTGCTGAGCGGAGTCTCCGGGGTCGGAAAATCTTCGCTGACCAGCTGGCTCCTGCCACAGGAAGAAATCAAGATCGCAAGTATTTCCGCAGCCAACGAAGAAGGACGACACACCACCCGCGCCAGCCGTCTGTATCACTTACCCGGCGGCGGGGATTTGATCGACACCCCCGGGGTCCGCGGATTCAGCCCGTTCATCGATGACAGCAGGCCACTGGCCCTCGGGTTCAGGGAAATCAGGGAAATCGGGAACGGCTGCCGCTTTCACAACTGCCTGCATCGCAATGAACCGAAATGCGCGGTGATCGCGGCGGTCGACTCCGGTGTCATCGCGCAATCCCGCTATCAAAATTACCAGAAAATGCTGCGGCAGCTAGCGGCTGGTTAGGAGGCCGAAATACCGCGCAACTGCCTGCCGCCAACCAGGTGCATGTGCAGGTGGAATACTTCCTGGCAGCCGTGGCGATTGCAGTTGATTACCAGTCGATAACCGTCCTCGGCTATGCCTTCGTCGAGCGCGATCTTTTGCGCGGCCAGCACCATCTCGCCAATCAGCTCGGCCTGCCCGGGCTGAATATCGTTGACCGTCGCAATTTCAACCTTCGGAATAACCAGCACATGCGTCGGCGCCTGTGGATTGATATCGCGGATCGCGATTATGTCATCGGTTTCATAGACAATATCGGCCGGCAGTTCGCGTTTGATTATCCGGGTAAATAAAGTATCGGACATGAGTTTCCCTCTGTGGTTTTCTGGAACTAGTCGATTTTCTGGCGTCCGGTCAGGGCGCGCGACAGGGTTCCACCGTCGACGAATTCTAGCTCTCCCCCTAGCGGGATACCGCGCGCCAGGCGGCTACTGGTAATGCCCTGCCGGGTCGCGAAGTCGGCGATATATTGCGCGGTAATATCACCTTCGACGGTCGCGCTGGTGGCGAGAATGACTTCCTCGATACCGTCTTCGCGCAACTGCCGCTCAAGATCCTCCAGGCCTAGCTGCGCCGGTCCGAAGCCGTCCAGCGGCGACAGCCGTCCCAGCAAAACGAAGTAACGGCCGCGGAATGCCGCCGAGGATTCGACCGCCAATACATCGGCCGGAGTTTCGACGACACAGATGATATTTTGCTCCCGCCCCTCGTCGCTGCAGATATCGCATAAGTCCGAATCCGAGAAATTGCGGCATTTGCCGCAGTGTCGGACCGTATCCAGCGCCTGGGTTATGGTCTCGGCAATGCGGCGGGCGCCCTGTTGATCGCGCTCCAGCAAATGCAGGGCCATTCGCTGCGCCGATTTCTGCCCGACTCCCGGCAGGCATTTCAAGGCCTCGATCATCTGCTCCAGGCTGGACGACGACATCGATTAAAACGGCAGCTTGAAACCGGGTGGCAAGTTGAGCCCGGCCGTCATTTCCTGCATTGCCGCCTCGTTGGATTTAGCGACCTTGTGCACCGCATCGTTGACCGCAGCAGCCACCAGGTCCTCGAGCATTTCGATGTCTTCGCCCACCAGCGACGGATCGATGGTAACCCGATTGACTTCGTGAGTGCCGCGCATTACTACCGCAACCATGCCCCCACCGGATTCCCCGGTTACCTCCTTGTTGGCCAGTTCGCTTTGCGCTTTTTGCAGGTTTTCCTGCATTTCCTGCGCCTTTTTCATCATATCGCCGAGCGCACCTTTCATTAGCTTAACCTCATCTTTTACCGGTATTTTCGATCTTCACAACACTGCTTTCGTCGAGTTCGGCTGAAAATGCCTGTTGCAGTTTCAGCACCACCCTGTCTTCCCGAATCGCATCTATCGCCGCCAGCCGTTCCTGCTCCAGCCGCCGCAGTTTTGCCTGCAGCGGAGTTTCGCCGGTCAACGAGTCCCTGGCGCTCAATTCAAGCTGCAATGATACCCCAAGTTTTTCCTCGAGGGCCCGCCTAATTTCGGATTCGATTAGCGGGTTTACAAGGTCCTGGATCTCGGGCAGCAAAGCCAGTTTCAAGTGCTCGTCCTGCCAGGATTCGAGCGAACTGTTAGCGACAATCTCCTGCGCCAGCCCGTCCAGGCCGAGATCATAGGCCAGTTGGTGCCATTCGAGTTCCGCTCCGGTGGCGGCATCGTGTTCGGCCAGGCCCGGCTCCCCGGACGAAGCGGCTTTTGCCGCGGCCGAGGTAACGTCATCTGATTCGGGGCCAGCATTGTCGACTTCGACGGCGAAGTCACCGGCCTGGCTGGTCTCGGCTGACTCCCGGTCGCCGTCGGACTCGGGATTGGCGGCGCTAAGGATGGGCTTCGGCGATGGTTGATCATCCCGGGGTCGCGGCTTTAGGCCCGACGAGATTTCAGGCTTTTTTTTTACTTCGTGCTCGGCGCCAGCGGTTTCCGACGGAGGAGAGAAAGCAATCAGGCGCAACATCAGCATTTCGAAGCCGGCCGCCTCGTCAGGACTGATCAACAGGTCGTGCCGGCCCTGCAGCATAATCTGGTAATACAACTGGATCTCTTCGGGTGACCAGGCCGCACTATACTGCTGCAGCAATTCGCTCGAGATAACGCTGTCGTCGACCAGGGAGGGATCGCTCTGGTAGAGCGCTACCTGCTGCAGCAGGGACAGCATTTCGGCACAAACGCGCTGGTAGTCGGGATTATGTTCGATCACCGCACGGGCCTCGCGCAACAGCGTCGCCGCCTGCTGCTCCTGCAGCGCATCGAACAGGCGCTGCAGGTAATCGCGCGAAATAGAACCGAGCATAGCCTCTACCGCATCCTGCCTGACGGCGCCACCGCCATAGCCAATCGCCTGGTCCAGCAGGCTGAGCGCGTCGCGCATGCTGCCATCGGCCGCCGCTGCCAGCTGCCCGAGAGCCGCGACGTCGGCATCTACCGATTCCTGCTCGGTGAGGAACTGCAGCTGTGACAATATCTGCGCCCGCGACATGCGCTTGAGGTTGAACTGCAGGCAACGGGACAAGACCGTTACCGGAACTTTTTGCGGGTCTGTGGTCGCTAGCAGGAATTTGATATGCGGCGGCGGCTCTTCCAGGGTTTTCAACAAGGCGTTAAAACTGTGCCTGGACAACATGTGGACTTCGTCGATCAGGTAAATCTTGAAACGACCGCGGGTGGGGGCGTACTGCACGTTGTCGAGCAGTTCGCGCATATCGTCTACCCCGGTGCGCGAAGCGGCGTCGATCTCGATCAGGTCGACGCTACGGCCTTCATCGATCTCGCTGCAGGAAGAACAGCTGCCACAGGGTTCCGACGTGATGCCCTGCTCGCAGTTGAGCGATTTGGCGAAGATGCGCGCAATCGTCGTCTTGCCAACGCCGCGGGTGCCGGTAAACAGATAGGCATGATGCAGTCGATTACTGTCGAGTGCGTTGACCAGCGCCTGCAGCACATGCTCCTGACCAACCATTTGTTGAAAATTGGCCGGCCGCCATTTGCGCGCTAATACCTGGTAACTCATTCAGATTCAGTGGGGGTGGCTTAATCAACCGGAAAACTGGCGGCGACCTGATTCAGCACACCTCCGCACCCAATGTCCCTGCTACCGTTGCTCCCTTCCGGGCCTGGCGGGATTTACAGATAATTGTCACGAAGGGACCGAAGCAGGTCACCATTGCAAGAGCGAGAGTGTAGTCATGGCGTCTAATTAACCCGAGAATATGGCGCGCCAGTTGCAGTAGACAGAGATCTTTCCAGTATGGGCAAGAAAAAATCCAAAGCTCCCGCCAACACGATCGCGGTCAATCGCATTGCCCGCCACGATTATTTCATCGAAGACGAGATCGAGGTCGGGATCGTGCTCGAGGGCTGGGAAGTCAAAGGCCTGCGTAGCGGCAACCTGCAGCTCAAGGAGAGCTATGTCATGGTCAAGGACGGGGAGATCTGGCTGATCGGCGCTCACATCAGCCCGCTAAACAGCGCTTCCACTCATGTCAAACCCAATCCGACCCGAACCCGGAAGCTGCTCGCCCATCGAGGTGAAATCGACCGCCTGGTCGGCATGGTCGAACGCAAGGGTTACACGCTGGTCGCGTTATCGGCCTACTGGAGCCGCGGTCGCGCCAAACTCAAGCTTGGCATCGCCAAGGGCAAGAAGGCGCACGACAAGCGCGCCAGCATCAAGGATCGCGACTGGAAACGCGACCAGGCCCGCATGCTCAAATCCTCCTGACTCCCAGGGCAGCCTCGGGGAAGGGGTTTTCAAAAGACGCTACCGACCGGCGCAAGCGCCGGTCGGTCCATCCCTGGAATCGCTTGGACCCCGATGCGTCGGACCGCGGCATCCATGCCTCGGTACACTTTTGAAAACCCCTTCCCCGAGGCTGCTAACGATCGTCAACCAACCTTTGAAACACTTATTACCGTCCTGGTTCCATTTTTGGAGTGTGTAAAAAATCAATAAATGAAGCATTGCTTCCCCGCAATTGAGGGCAATATCCAGGCAACCGATAGAATCGCTCGCGACCTCAAGACCGGGTGCCGAAAAAGGGGTTATTTTTTAGGGTCAGGCCGCACGGACGCGGCCTGTGGCGATCCGCGACAGGGATGTCGCGTATCGCCTTGCCCTGAAAAATAACCCCTTTTTCGGGAAGCCGCAGGCCACCCGGTCAGTCGCGAGTGATTCTATCGGTTGCCGTTGGGACGGTGCCGCAAGCCGGCTTGTCAGCACAATATTTTTTGGAGGATTTTCTCCAGCGATTTCCCGGGAAGGCATCCGGGATAGTGCCAGTGAGCTTACTTCCAGGCGGGGTCGTCGTGCTGGGTTGCGAGGAACTCGATGTATTCGCGGTTAGCCTGCTGTGCGACTTCGTCGACCGGCCATAGCGGTAGCGGTTGCCCGGATTCGATGCGCTGAATCTCGACCTGCTCGTGCTGGGTGCCACCGCCCTGCTCCGCGTCGAGCCCGAGACTGGTCTGACCGCCGGTCATTGCCAGGTAGACATCGGCCAGAATGCGCGCATCGAGCAGCGCACCGTGCAGGCTACGTTTGCTGTTATCGATATCGTAGCGCTTGCACAGAGCATCGAGATTATTCTTCTGGCCCGGATGTTTTTGCCGGGCCAGCAACAGCGTGTCGAGAATGGTGCAGCTTTCCTGCAGCGGTGCCGCCGGTGGTTCCAGCAGTGACAGCTCGTTGTCCAGAAATCCGACATCGAACGCGGCGTTATGAATTACCAGCTCGGCACCAGCGACGTAGTCCATAAAATCCTGCGCCAGTTCCTCGAAGCGCGGCTTGTCCTGCAGGAAATCGCTGCTGATGCCGTGAACCTCGAAGGCGCCGCTATCGATTTCCCGCTCCGGATTGACGTAATAGTGCCAGTGGTTGCCGGTAACGCGACGGTTTACCATTTCGATACAACCGATTTCGATAATGCGGTGCCCCAGGCTAACCTCGAGCCCGGTGGTTTCGGTATCCAGTACGATCTGTCTCATGTCTAGCCCTCTGCGTCGATCGCGGCGTTCGCCAGTTGATCGGCAAGCTCGTTACCCTCGATTCCGGAATGGCCTTTTACCCAATTCCAGTCGATGCTATGTTCGGCAACTTCTTTATCCAGCAGCTGCCAAAGGTCATAGTTTTTGACCGGCTTCTTCGCCGCAGTTTTCCAGCCATTACGTTTCCAGTTCGAAATCCAATCGCTGATACCCTGCATGACATACTTCGAATCGGTATAGATTTCCACATCACAGGAACGATTCAACGCGCGCAATCCTTCGATTACCGCGGTCAACTCCATGCGATTATTGGTCGTCTCGGGATCGTAGCCATGCAGCGTCTTGCGGTTATCCTGGTAACTAAGAACAACCCCCCAGCCACCCGGACCCGGGTTGCCGCGGCAGGCGCCGTCGGTATACATCACGACCTTGTTGCTCATGCCCGACTCAAGAATCGTACTTCATGCCACGGCCGACGCTGGGGCGGGCAATCTTGGCGGGCAGTATCTTGCGCGTTACCCAGCGGTGCCGTACCGGGGTCAAGGGTGAAATATTCTTACTGTAGAACAGCAGGTTTACGCTACCCAGCAGCGGCAACCAGTTGCGGGTTCCCTTTTCCAGCCATCCCAGGTGCCGCGTAACCGATGGTTTTTGAATGGGTGGCAAATACCCGGCCCGAAAAAAATGGTCCTGATCGAAACCGAGCAGCCGCATCCAGTCATCGATCCGCCTGGCAGTATATAAGTGGCCCGTGAAAGGTACCTGTTCCAGCCACGACTGCAGGAAATGACGTAATCCCCAAAGCGACACCGGATTGAAGTCGATGATAATCAGTTTTCCTTCCGGAATCAGAATGCGAAACGCTTCGCGCAGCACCGCGTGCGGCTCGGCGGTATTCGATAGATGATGCATCAGGATGACCAGATCGACACTATCCGACGCAATCGGCAGCATCGACGGATTGGCGTGCACTTTTGCCACCGATTCGATCTCGTCGAGGGTAAACTGGTGTTTCACGCGGCAGCTTTGCTGCAGGCGACCCGCCAGTTGCGGGCAACCGATCTGCAACGAATAATAGCCAAATGTCGTCGACAGAATCGGGCTGATACGCTCTTCCAGCTCGTTGAACAAAAACTGTCCGGTTTCTCCGAGATACCAGTCTTCGATACTGGCAAATCCTTTTTTTTCAGAGGCTTGTCGCCAAAATCTCATTTGAAACTTACGAATCAGCAGTTACAATCTATATATTCTAGCTACTAAAGCCGATCGATACTAATGTTTATCAAGCAAAAGCCCCGCTCCGGGGAAAGGAACATCTTTGCCGCCGCATTGATCGCGTCGATGCTAGCTGGGTGTGCGAATTCAGGCACTACCCCAACCAGGCAAAACGAGGCCGCCACAACGCCAGCGATAACGTCGGAATCACAGACAACCTCCGCGCCACTGCTGGATAAAGACGATAATTCTGCTGCAGTCGTTACGCACGAGAAGCAACCAGATTCGGCCGAGGTTGCGGCTGCGAGCGCCCCCGATCCGGCGGCCGCGTCGTTGTCCCTCGACGTCGAATTTGAAGCAGAACAGGCCGCATTAGCGCATGCAAAACAACAGCAGGAAGAAGCCGCGGTAGTGGCCGCGATCAAGGCTTCGCTGGCGGAAACGCGCAACAAGCATAACGCCTGGTATCGGCTGCAAAACGGAATGCAACTGGCAGCGGTTGACAATCCTCGTGTCCGGGCACAGCTCAAGTGGTTTCTCGAGCATCCGGGTTACATGCAGCGCGTGATGGAGCGCGCTCGACCGATTTTACCGTTCGTACTCGACGAACTCGAGCAACGCGGCCTGCCGACAGAACTGGCCCTGCTGCCGATCGTGGAATCCGCTTACCAGGCCTTCGCCTACTCGCACGGTCGGGCCTCCGGCATGTGGCAGATCATTCCGTCGACGGGTCGTTTTCTCGGGCTCAAGCAGAACTGGTGGTACGATGGCCGCCGCGACATCATCGAATCGACGCGCGCCGCGATCAACTACCTGGACAGCCTCGCGCAACAGTTCAACGGCGATTGGGAACTGGCGCTGGCCGCCTACAATGCCGGCCCGGGGAAGATACGTAATGCCGTGCGTTACAACAAGAAACGCAAGCGTCCCACGGATTTCTGGCACCTGACCAGGATTCGCAAGGAAACCCGCAATTACGTACCCAAGATGTTCGCGCTCAGGGAATTGTTCGCCCACCCGGACAAGTACCAGCTGAACCTGGTCCCGGTCGGTAACGAAGTCAGTTACGAAATCGTCGAGCTCGATGGACAGATCGACCTGGCGCTGGCGGCGGATCTCGCCGGCATTTCGGTCAACCAGTTGTACCAGTTGAATCCGGCATTCAATCGCTGGGCGACGGCACCTGAGGGACCGCATCGATTGTTGCTGCCTCGCGGCAGCGCTGAGCAATTCAGGATAGAGGTTGCCAAGGTACCGCCGAGCAAGCGTATCAACTGGGTGCGGCACAAGATCAGAAACGGCGAGACGCTGAGCCATATTTCGAACAAGTACCGAACCTCGGTTGCCTTGATAAAGGACGTGAACAATATCCGCGGCACCAATATACGTGCCGGCAAGTACCTGATGGTTCCCACCGCAACCAAGTCGCTTAAGAGTTACACGCTAAGCGAGAATTCTCGCATCGCTCAAATTCAGAATACCAATCGCTCGGGTACCAAGCGGGTGCACATCGTCCGTCCCGGTCAGAGCCTGTGGAGTATTTCCAGAAACTACGGCGTCACCACCAAGGCGCTGGCCAAGTGGAACGGGATGGCGCCGATCGACACGCTTCGGGTTGGCCAGAAACTGGTGGTATGGACCAAAGGCGAGCTGACGCATACCGCCAGTATCAACCAGACGCGTCCCACCAATGCATTGCATGCGCTGCGCTACACCGTCCGTAAAGGGGATTCGCTATATCGGATCGCCGATCGTTTCAATATCCGCGTAGCCGACATCAAGCGCTGGAATAGAATCGGAAAATATCTGCAACCCGGCCAGAAACTCAAGCTCTACGTCGATATAACAAGCCAATCGGGATAAAGCCGGGCGGACCGTGATCCACCTCTGATTATTTGGTAGCAGTAGTTGCTTTATCGGATACCAAGCGCCAAAATAGTCATTTATTTATGCCGCATGCACAGGATTTCCGAATAAGACATGAGCCTTGAAATTGATCCCAAACAAATAAAATCACTCTCACCGATCAATTCTCTGAATCCTGAAAACGCTCAAGAATTAATCAAAAAAATAACCGCTACCCAGATACAGCCCGGGCACTATATTTTCAAGAAAGGCGACCTGGACAAGTTCCATGTGTACCTGCTACAGGGAGAGGTCGAACTGGTGCAGGACAAGAAAATTGTCAAGGTCATCAAGGCGGGCTCCCCCGATGGATTGCAGCCCATCGCCCACGGCTTTCCGCGCCCGGTATCGGCGCGCGCCAAATCCGCGGCCGTAGTTACCAAGATCAATAGCGACATGCTCGATATCATGCTGACCTGGGATCAGACCGGCAGCTATTCGGTCGAAGCGGTTGACGAGGAAGACGACGAAACTGACTGGATGACGCGAATCCTGCAAACCCGGGCTTTCCATCGCATCCCTCCGGCCAACATCCAGGCGATGTTTATGCGCATGGAATCGGTAAGTTACAAACCCGGCGAAAAAGTCATCGAACAGGATGCCGAGGGCGATTACTTTTACATCATCAAGGAAGGCCGCTGCCTGGTAACCAGGTCTACCCCCGCCAATCCCAACGGTGTCAAGCTTGCAACCCTGTCGGTGGGGGACAGCTTCGGTGAAGAAGCCCTGATTTCCGACAGCAAGCGTAACGCTACAATTACCATGCTTACCGATGGCCACCTGATGCGACTCAACAAGGAGGATTTCAACTCCCTGCTAAACGAACCGCTGCTTAACTGGGTCGATTACGACGAAGGCAAGAAGCTGGTAGCGGAGGGTGCGGTCTGGTTCGATGTGCGATTGCCGACAGAGCACAAGGCCAAACACATCAAGGGCAGTATCAACATTCCGTTGATTTTTTTGCGCATGAAGGCAAATTCGCTCGACACCGACAAGAAATACGTTATTTACTGTGATACCGGTCGCCGCAGCTCAGCCGCTTCATTTCTGCTGAACGAAAAAGATATCGAAACCTATGTATTAAGGGACGGAGTCGATACCGCCGAGCCTGCTGACCTCGTAACCGCCTGAGTCTCTGACAGGCATCATTTGACAACTAGCCTGCATATCCCGGGATCAGGCTTTCATCGATTTCATCTATCTGTTCTGGGTCCAGAAACTCTTCCGCATAATCCAGGTAAACCCTTTCACGGATGAACACTTCAAAGATATCCGGATCGATGTGCTGATCTTTTTTCATGCGCCCCATGATCTTGAGACACTCGGATAACTTCTTGCCTTTCTTGTAGGGTCGGTCGCTTGCGGTCAGCGCTTCAAATATATCCGCGACCGCCATGATGCGCGCCTGCACCGACATCTCGTCGCGACGCAGTCCGCGTGGATAACCGCTGCCGTCCATTTTTTCATGATGCCCGCCGGCATACTCGGGCACATTCTGCAAGTTCCTCGGAAACGGCAGGGATTCAAGCATCTTGATGGTAGCAACGATGTGATTGTTGATTACCTCGCGTTCAGCCTCGTTCAAGGTGCCACGTTTAATACTGAGATTTAACACTTCGTCCTCGGTTAACAGCGGCCTGCGCCGGCCCCAGGCGTCGAGCCACTCGACCTGGGCCAGCTGCTGTACCCGTGCAATATCTTCGTCATGCATGGATTCACCACCGACGTTGACCTCGCGCAGAAACTCGAAATCCCGTCGATACTGTTGGCATTTCCGCTCGTAAACGATACGCGCCTGCTCGTTGGATTGCCCTGCCCCGCCAACTATACAACTACGCAGATATTCGATCTCGGCATCACGATTAAGGATTTCGAAGCGTGCTTCCAGGGCATGAATTCGATCGTAAATCGTTTCCAGTTTAGTCGACTTGTCCATCACGTGCTCAGGCGTAACCACCTTGCCGCAATCGTGCAACCAGGCGGCGGTCTCGAGTTCGTAGCGATCCTTGTCGGTTATCCTGAAATTTTTAAGCGAACCCCGTTGCGTCCGATGCGCGGCCTCGGCCAACATCATCGTGAGCACCGGAATGCGCCGACAGTGCCCGCCGGTATGGGGTGACTTGTCGTCGATCGCCGATGCTATCATTCGGATAAAAGATTCGAACAACATCTGCAGCTCGGAAATCAACCGGCGCTGCGTAAGCGCAACTGCCGCCTGCGAGGCCAGCGACTCAGCCAACTGCTGTTCAACCGCGCTGAACGGATTAACTTCGCCGGTTTCGATATTCCGGGCGTTTATCAACTGCAGCACGCCGATGATTTCCTGCTCATGATCCTTGAGCGGAAAGGTCAGCATCGACCGTGTTCGGTATCCCGTCTTGCTATCGAAGTCACGAGTACCGGAAAAATCGAAACCATCCTCGTTATAGGCATCGGCTATGTTTATAGTTTCGCCTGACAACACGCAGTGGGTAACGACGTTGCTGTGATTCTCGCGGCCATCGACGACCAGGGGAATGGCCGGAAAGGTGATTTCATTACCCGAGGTGCCGCCCATCTGGATACCGAGCGAATCGTTGGAAATGATCTCGAAACTGAGCTTGTCGTCCTGTAGGAAATAAAGCGAACCGCCATCCGCATGAGTTAAAGATTTTGCGCCCATCATAATTAACTCGAGCAGCCTGGGAGTATCGTTTTCCGCCGACAACGCGATACCGATCTCGTTAAGCCGTTCGATTCTCTGGAGCAATTCTGACATTCGTTGATACCCGACCTGCAATGGGAAACGGGATTTTTCGGTGCAGATCAAATCAAGTCTAGGTCAATCGACTGGCAATTCAAATTGGTAATCTTAATCAACTTTTTAGGGCTAAGCTCTGGTAAAAATGGGCATACGACCTTATAGTCTAAGGCCATCGCGATTTAATTGGTGGGCGGGTAGACTTCAAGCTGTTAACCAGTTCATGGTGATCGTATAAACTATTGAATAATATACGATTTGAATTCTGGTTTTATCCAGTCGCAAGTCCTGCAACAAACCACGACAAACAGCAGGACGGCTAATAATAATTTGAACTATGGAGACGGTATGAGAACCCGTTTTTGGAGTAGCGACTGGTTCGCAGGGCTGACGATTACCATCGTGGTGGTCCTGTTTTCGGGTGCGGCCCCGTTCCAGAGTCTCGAACGCAGCTTCTACGACTGGGGCGTCCGATCTACCGACCGTGTACCTACCGAAAAAATTGCCGTGATCGCTATCGACGATGCCAGTATCGATAATATCGGGCGCTGGCCCTGGCCGCGAGATCTGCATGCCGAACTGATCGACCGACTATCCGCAGGCGGCGCCAAGGTCATCGGTCAGACCGTTTTTTTCCTGGAGCCGCAGATAGATCCCGGAGCGCTGTATATTCGTGAACTAATCGAATTTTTCTCCAACGCCAGCTTCGGCGATATCGCCGCAGATGTCGACGCGTTGGGGGCAATGCTGGAATTCGAAGGTAACAACAAGGCAGTGACCGAAATTCTCGAGTTTTACCTGCAATCCAGTATGAATACTCGTCTTAGTCAGGATATCGAAACCCTGAAATCGAGCCTGTTCGAGGCCGAGCAAGCACTCAACACCGACGCCAAGCTTGCGGCCAGTATCGAAAATGCCAGCAACGTTGTGCTGGCGATGGTGTTCTACCTGGGTATTCCACGCGGCAAACCGGATGCAGAGCTACCCGGTTTCGTGCTCAATAATTCGATCAGCCAGGTGCGCGACCGGGTATCCGCACAGGCTAACGGGTTCTACCCGATCTCCACCGTTGCCGCACTGCCGCCAATCGACGACGTCGGTCAATTTGCCTCGGCAATTGGGCATTTGAATACGCTGCCGGATCTTGATGGCGGTGTCCGCTCCGAACCTCTGGTATTACAGCATTACGATCGCTACTACCCTTCCATATCGCTGCAGATAGCAGCCAAAAGCCTTAATCTCGACGTCAATGATATTCGGATAAATCTTGCCGAGAGCGTGGAACTCGGATCTTTGACCATCAAGACCGACTCGCAGCTGCGAATGAATACCTTTTTCTATTCCGGTAACCAGAGCTTCCCCGCCTTTCCGGTAGATTCCTACTACGACGTGTTTACCGGCAAGATTCCGATCGAGAAATACAAGGATAAAATTGTCCTGATCGGGCCCACGGCAACCGGTGTCGGAACTCCCCAGGTAACGCCTATCGACCCATCGATGGCACCGGTGCTGACGCTGGCGCACTCGATTTCGAGCATACTCAACGAGGATTTCTTTATCGAGCCGGAGTGGGGTTTCTGGGCCCGCCTCGGCGTGTTCCTGCTGGTCGCACTTTACCTGATGCTGTTGATGCCGCGTCTCAAGGCGGGAGTCGCGTTTGTCGTCTCACTGGCGCTGGTGCTGGCGCTGGTAGTCACGCACTACTTGTTGATGACCACCAACACCATGTGGATCCAGGTGATGACGCCCGGAGCCCTGCTGGTCATTGGTTACCTGCTGATAACCACCAAGCGCTTCCTGGTGACCGAGCGCGGCAAGGCAAGATCGGACGAAGAATCAGCCGAGAGCAATCGTATGCTGGGTATCGCGTTTCAAACCCAGGGGCAGCTCGACATGGCATTCGAAAAGTTCCGCAAATGCAGCCCGGTGGATGAGCAGGTGCTGGAGGCAATGTACAACCTGGCGCTCGATTTCGAACGCAAGCGCCAGTTCAACAAGGCCACTTCGGTGTATCAGTACATGACGCAGCATGAGAAAGGCTTCCGTGACGTCGAAAACAGAATGGGCCGGGCACAAAAAATGGAAGAGACCGTCATGCTGGGTGGCAGCGGCGCTCATGCCGGCGGCACCCTGATGCTGGACCAGGGTGGTGTCGAGAAACCGATGCTGGGTCGCTACGAAGTCGAAAAAGAACTCGGCAAGGGCTCGATGGGCATCGTGTATCTCGGAAAGGACCCAAAAATAAGCCGCGTGGTTGCGATCAAGACCCTGGCGCTGGCCCAGGAATTCGATGCTGACGAACTGGAAGAGGTCAAGCAGCGTTTTTTCCGTGAAGCCGAGACCGCGGGACGTCTCAATCATCCCAACATCGTCACTATCTACGACGCTGGCGAAGAACACGACCTGGCTTACATTGCGATGGAATTCCTGCAAGGGCATGACCTCGCGAGATACTGCAAACCTGACAACTTGTTGAAGATGCGCCTGGTGCTAAGTATCGTTGCGCGCGCCGCCGAGGGTCTCGATTACGCCCATCGGCAAAACGTTGTGCACCGCGATGTCAAGCCGGCGAATATCATGTACGAACCGGAATCCGATACCGTCAAGATCACCGATTTCGGCATCGCTCGCATCACCGATTCCAGTAAAACCAAAACCGGAACGGTACTGGGCACACCCTCGTACATGTCACCGGAGCAGTTAGCCGGAAAGAAAGTGGACGGCCGTTCCGACCTGTTCTCGCTGGGTGTCATGCTGTACCAGATGCTGTCGGGCTCGTTGCCGTTCAAGGCCGACTCCATGGCCAGCCTGATGTTTAAAATTACTAACGAGGAGGCGGCGGACGTCAGAACGCTTCGCCCTGAAGTGCCAGAGACCCTGTCGGCGGTTATCAACAAGGCCTTGACCAAGGACGTGGAACAGCGCTATCAAACCGGAATTGAATTTGCGAATGCGCTAAAAGCGTTTTTAAAGAGCTAGTCCTGGTAGTCATATGAACTTGCAAAACAAGATAACGATAAAAGGCCTGACCGATACCGGCATGGTTCGCAGCAAGAACGAGGACGCCATAGGTTACGACAGCGCTCTGGGTCTCGTGGTGCTCGCGGATGGGATGGGCGGACATCGCGGAGGCGAAATAGCCAGCAGCATGACGGTCGACGCCATCATCGAGCGGATGCAGCAGCACTTGCCCGAAATCACTCCCGGAGAGGTAGACGAAGCTAGCGGCTTCTCGTTGGAATCGATTTGCATTCAGGATGCCGTTGTCGCCGCCAACGAACTTGTCTACAAGACAGCCGAAGCTAACGCAGAACAAAAGGGTATGGGCACCACTATCGTGGTGTTGCAGTTTTACAACAATTCCTTTTCACTCGCCCACATTGGCGACTCACGCTGCTATCGACTGCGTAACGGAAAGTTTGAGCAAATTACCAAGGATCACTCGCTGCTGCAGGAGCTCATTGATCGCGGATTTTATACGCCCGAAGAAGCTCGTAATTCGATGAATAAAAATCTCGTTACGCGTGCTTTGGGTATCGATCCGATCGTCATGCCAGACATTCAGGAAGATATAGTCCTGAAAAATGATATATATCTGCTATGTTCAGACGGACTAACCGATCTGGTTGAAGATGAAGATATATACTACACTATTAAGGAATTTAGTGCTAATCTAGAAGAAGCTGCCAAGCAATTGATTACAAAGGCAAACCAGAATGGTGGAAAGGACAATATTTCGGTAATGCTGTGCCGAATTGACGAAGATTTTTCGACCAAGCAGGGCTGGTTCAAAAAGTTCGCCGCTTGGTTCGATTAACGGAATACACCCAGTAGAAACTACTCTAGAGGCTGGATAATAACATGGTCGCAAAACTGATCACTACATCAAGCACGGGCGAAAAAACCGAGTACGAGTTGGTCAACGAAACAACTACGATTGGGCGCAAACCAGGCAATGACATACAAATCGATAATTTGTCCGTCAGTGGCAGACACGCGCAGGTCATTACCATTCTTGAAGATTCTTTCCTGGAAGACCTGGGTAGCACCAATGGCACCTACGTTAACGGCAAACTGGTCAAAAAGCATGCCCTGGAAAACGGCGACAATATTACGCTTGGCAAGTATCAGATTACCTATCAAAACAATTCCGGCGGCGGCGAACAGGATTTCGAGCAAACCATGATCATCCGCCCTGGCGAAGCGGGCATGCCCGAAGAAGCTGGCGGTAGAGAAATCGACAAGTCGGTACAGAAAATTTCTGCCGCTATCGCCTCCGAGGCAGCCACGACTGCCGCCTCACCCATGGCGAACCGGGAAGCCTGCCTGCAATTACTGAGCGGGGCCAACGCCGGTAAGGAACTGGTACTAACCAAGGCACTGACCACGATTGGTCAACCCGGGGTGCAGGTAGCCGCAATTACCCGCCGGCCTCAGGGCTTCTTTCTGATTCACGTCGATGGCGGCCCGAATAATAGCGTGCCTAAAGTCGGCGGCTCGCCGATCGGATCAAACGCGCACGAACTCAAAAGCCACGACATCATCGAAGTCGCTGGCGTAAAGATGGAATTCTACCTCAAGTAACAAATCTCAATACTGCTCGTCCGAACTCCACCCGGGAGCATAAATGCAACTGCAGCGCATAGTCAGACTCGTACTTAGCGCCTTCATCCTGCTTGTGTTGCTGATCGATACCTCGGGGCTTTACAAGTACCCGTTTATCAAGCAACTCGAGGACTGGACCTACGATGCCAGGCTCAATTTCACTCGCAGCGACACCATCGACGAGCGTATCGTCATTGTTGATATCGATGAGAACTCACTAGCCACGGTTGGCCGCTGGCCCTGGGGTCGTGACAAGCTGGCGACCATCGTCGACAACCTGTTCAATCTCTATGAAGCCAACGTCGTGGGCTTCGATATCGTTTTCGCGGAGAAAGACACAAGTTCGGGTCTGGAAATGTTTGAACAGCTGGCGCAGAATTCGCTCAAGAACAATGCACAGTATCAACAGGCGCTCGATGAAATTCGACCCAGCCTCAAACACGATGAAATCTTCGCTGACAGCCTGATAGGTAAAAATGTCGTTCTCGGGTATTACTTCAAGACGAAACTCCAGCAAGGTGAAACCGGCGTTACCGGTCTGCTGCCGCCGGCGTTAACCAGGATGGACATTCAGTGGAGCGAACGCCTGCCCATCAACAACGCGCTAGGCTACGGCGGTAACCTCGAGATACTGCAATCCGCGGCCAGGTCAGGCGGTTACTTCGATAACCCTTTTGTCGACGCCGACGGCGTGTTTCGCCGCGTACCCCTGGTACAGTCCTACGAGGGCTATTTGTTTGCCTCGCTGGCGCTAGCCGTCACTCAGGCTTACCTCGATTCAGGAGGGGTCGAACTGGAAGTCGAAACCGAGGGTACGCGCGGGGACAAGGAATATTACGCACTCGAAACCATTAAACTCAAGGATCATCACATCCCGGTCGACGCCAATGGCGCGGTGTTCGTGCCCTATCGCGGCCGACAGGGTAGCTTTCCGTATATCCCGGCCCACGAAGTGCTGAGCGGTAACGCCGATCCGCTGGCGCTGAAGGATAAAATAGTGCTGGTGGGCACCACGGCTCCGGGTCTGCTCGACCTGCGCTCGACACCGGTGCAAAACATTTATCCCGGGGTAGAGGTGCACGCCAATATTATTTCCGGCATTCTCGACGATCGAATTAAACACAAGGCGGCCTGGACAGTCGGTTACGAGTTTGTCCTACTGGTAATCATAGCTATCGCGATGGCCTTACTGCTGCCCCTGCTTTCTCCGCTACTCGCAGCCGTCGGGACGCTCGGACTGACAGGAATTGTGCTGGCGGGAACCTTTATCGCATGGTACTCCAATCTAATACTGCCGTTAGCCAGTCCCTTGCTGCTGATCCTGATGATGTTCATCATGCACATGTCCTATGGTTTCTTCATCGAGTCGCGAGGCAAGCGCCAGCTAGCCCATCTGTTCGGCCATTACATTCCCCCGGAACTGGTCGACGAAATGAGCGAGTCGCCCGAGCAATATTCGCTCGAGGGTGAAAATCGCGAAATGACCGTTTTGTTTTCCGACGTGCGCGGTTTTACCTCCATTTCGGAAGGAATGGACCCAAAACAGCTGACCCAGCTCATGAATGCGCTGCTAACCCCCATGACAAGGGTTATCCATAAGAATCGCGGCACCATCGACAAGTACATGGGTGACGCCATAATGTCATTCTGGGGCGCGCCATTGGCCGATTCCGAGCACGCCAGGCACGCGCTTTACGCGGCGATGGAAATGATGGATGAACTCAAGATAATGCAGGAAGATTTCAAACAGCGCGGCTGGCCAGAGGTCGATATCGGCATCGGCATAAACACCGGTGACATGAACGTCGGTAACATGGGTTCGGAATTTCGCATGGCCTACACGGTGCTGGGTGACGCGGTGAATCTCGGCTCGAGACTCGAGGGCCTGACCAAGAACTACGGGGTTAATATTATTGTCAGTGAAACCACCAAGAATGTGATTCCCGAGTTCGTATTTCGCGAGCTCGACCTGGTGCGGGTCAAGGGCAAGAATGAACCGGTAGCAATATTCGAACCGGTTGGTCACAAGAACGATCTGGATAAATCGATTACTTCGGAGCTTACCGCTTACAAGCAAGCATTAAGGTATTTTCGCGCCCAGTCGTGGGACAAGGCGGAACCCGATTTCTTTAACCTTAACCGCACCCATCCCGAGCGCCTGCTTTATCAGGTGTACCTGGATCGAATCGCGGTTTATCGCAAGGAGCCGCCAGGCGAAAACTGGGACGGCGTGTTTACCCACACCACCAAGTAATCCGGGATTCGAAATTTACCAGCAGGCGCGCAATTCACGCGCCAGTATTTCGATGCCCTTCGCCAACTCGTCCTCGGTCTGCACATAGTTCATTCGCACACAGCTTTCCGCGTGCTGCGTTGGCTGCGACTGACCCGGGAAAAAATACTTTCCGGGAACTATCAGCAGGCCCTGTTGCTTTAGGCGTTGATACAATTCACTGCTGCTTACCGCAAGATTTTCGAACCATAGCCACAAAAACATCGAACCTTCGGGTTTGTGGATATGCAGCCGCGGATCATCAATCGCTTGCCGCAGCAGCCTGACCGCCAACTCCGAGCGCTGTCGATAAAACGGGCGTATTACCTCGTCACAAAGGCCGAGCAAGGCATCTTCGGCAATCAACTGACCGAGAATCTCTGCACCCAGCCCCGATGGCGCCAGGCTGGTTATCGCGGTCATGTTCGAAAAATACTTAATCACTTCCTCGTTGGCGATTACGATGCCGGTACGGGCTCCCGGCATTCCCAGCTTCGACAGGCTCATGCACACGATACAGTTGTCGTTCCAGAACGGCTTGGCCTCGCTGAAAATGATATCGGGGAACGGGGTACCATAAGCGCTATCGATTAGCAGCGGAACGTCGTGGCAGCGCGCAACCTTGTCGAGCTGCGCACACTCCTCGTCGGTAAGGACATTGCCGCTCGGGTTAGTTGGGCGTGAAACACAAATCAGTCCGGTCGTTGCGTCTACCTGCAGATTTTCGAAATCTACCAGGTACTTGAAAAACCCGTCTTCGAGATGCTGGATTTTAGCTTCCTGGCTAGTGATCAGACCGTCCTCGATACCGACATCGCTATAACCGATATACTCGGGTACCAGCGGTATGAGCACCCGCTTCTGCAGCGAGCCCGCTTTGCCCGCGAACGAATTGAACAGGATAAAGAACGAACTCTGACTGCCGTGGGTCAGGGCTATATTGCGGCTAGTGATATTCCAGCCGTATTGCCGCCGAAAAAAATCGGCGAGCGTTTCGAGGAAGCCGGAGTTACCTTGCGGGCCATCATAATTAGCCAGAGTTTCGATCAATCTGCCCGACTGCTGCAGTTTCACCAACACGTTCTCGAGTACCGCCCTGACCTCGGGAATGTCGGCGGGATTGCCGCCTCCCAGCATTATAACTTCGGGTTGTGCCAATCCTTCACTCAAATCGTCCATCAGGTGGGTTATGCCTGAGTATCCGCGAAAGCGTTCTCCAAAGTCAGAAAGGTTCATCGTGTCCCTTAGCATTGTAGTTGACGCTACAATTACGGACAGCAACCAAAAAAATTGCAACTGTTTTTAGCGCCGAACTTGATCTGGGTTCTGGTTGACTCGTTAAATCAATCTGGCACCATTCGTTTCGGGAGGCGGAATTCGAATGCAGTATTCTCACGAACTGGAGTTCAAAGTGCGCGACTACGAATGCGATATGCAAGGTGTCGTCAATAACGCCGTTTATCAGAATTACCTGGAACACGCGCGCCATGAGTTCCTGCAGTCTCGTGGAATCAACTTTGCCGAAGTGACCTCGGCGGGTATTCACCTGGTGGTTGTTCGGGCAGAACTCGATTACAAAAAATCGCTGGCCAGCAATGATCGGTTCATTGTCCGCAGCCTGCTGCGTCCGGTATCGAGGATTCGCTTCGAGTTTCGGCAGGACATCTACCGCTTGCCAGATGATACCCTTATGCTCGCAGCGCGCGTCACCGGTACCTCGCTAAATGAATCAGGGCGCCCGTTTTTGCCCGAGGCATTGAAGCAGCTTTTTAGCAACGACTAGCAACCGGCTCGGTGCGATGCTCGCTAAGCCTGCGCCTGTCGAAAGGCTAATAACAAACCAGTACGGGCCGGGCTTGATAGATCACTTTACGCTGCGGATAAAAAACGGTTGGAACAGGTTTTGTGATTGCATGCGACGCTGGAGGCTGACAAAATAGATTCTATTTGCGGGAGCAAGCATGGGTTTTCTAGCCGGTAAAAAAGCACTAATCGTTGGTATCGCCAGCAATCGATCTATCGCTTACGGCATCGCGCAGGCGATGCATCGCGAGGGTGCTGAACTCGCCTTCAGCTACGCTAACGATAAATTAAAACCACGAGTAGAAAAATTCGCCGCCGAGTTCGACTCCGATGTCGTGTTACCCTGCGACGTCACCAGTGATGAGGAAATCACCGCTTTGTTCACTCAACTGGGGGACCGCTGGGACAGGCTCGATGCCCTGGTACACTCGGTGGCTTTCGCACCGCGCGAGGCCCTGGCAGGAGACTACCTGGAAAACCTCGATCGCGAGGGCTTTCGCATCGCACACGACATTAGTTCCTATAGCCTTGCCGCGATGGCCAAGGCTGCTCGACCCATGATGCAGAACACCAATGGCGCGATTATCACCATGACCTATCTCGGATCGGAAAGAGCGCTGCCGAACTACAACATCATGGGCGTTGCCAAAGCCAGCCTCGAAGCGAATGTGCGCTACCTGTCGGCAGCGCTAGGGCCGGAAGGTATCCGCGTCAATTCGATTTCGGCAGGGCCGATCAAGACCCTGGCCGCGGCTGGCATTGGAAATTTCAAAAAGATTCTCGATGAAGTTGCCAGTAACGCGCCATTAAGACGGAACGTGACCATCGAGGAAGTGGGTAACGCCGCGGCTTTTCTTTGTTCAGACCTCGCCGCGGGCATCACCGGCGAGAATATCTACGTCGACTCCGGCTACAATATCGTTAGTATGGGCGTGCTCGAATAGCGACCCGGGAACATTCGCCGCGGGAGAGGCATTTACCTAGAGGTCTTCTAGTGGCGTTCTAACGACTTCTGCGCGGCTGGAAAGCATTTTCGTGGCAGACTGGTACTCGGAAGCGCTGAGGGCCTCTGCGAGGCGATCAAGCGCCTCCTGATCGACATCGCTATCGTTTGACATAACCGCCGATAATTCCACAATCACATATTCACCGGTCGCTAGCGAAAGTCCTTCGTAAACGGCCCCCTGCTCCGGTCTGGGCAGTTTAAACGCCAGATCGCGAATGGCGGTATCGATTTCCGCCTGCTGGCGCTGAACGAATCCGAGATCATCGATCGACGATGACCATTCCTGCGCCAGGTCATCCAGCGATTTCCCGGCTTCCAGCTCGGCCAGCGCGGCAGTACCGGTACTGCGGCCCAAGTCTTGCAGCTTTATTAGCGCCAGTTCATTCCTGACCTGTTCCCTGACCTGCTCCAGGGGCTTCTGCTCGGCAGGTTTGAACTGGTTCAATCGCAGGAATACCACCCGCTCGTTACCCAGTTCAATGGCTTCGCTATTGAGACCCTGCTGCAGCACCTCAGGAGAGAAAGCGGCTTGACGAATTTTACTTTCGGCCCCGATCCCCTCGGCGGAGAAGCGGCCAAACCAGTCACTGGTCTGCAGCTTGAGACCGAATTGCTCGGCTGCAGGCAACAGGGAATCCGGCTGCTCGTAGGCTAGATTCGCCAGGTTTTCGACCAGGTCGTAGATCTGGCTTTCAGCCAGTTCCGCCCTGATTTCATCCTCGAGGCTGGCCTGCAAAGACTCGAAGGATTTGGTTTCACCCCCGCTGATGGAATGCAATTTTATCAGGTGCCAACCGAATCCGGTCTTGACCGGTTCGCTAAGTTGATCGACCTCCAGCGCAAACAGCGCAGCTTCGAATGTCTGAACCATGATGCCACGCTCGATCTCTCCGAGGTTACCGCCATCGCTGGCCGAGCCCGGGTCCTCGGAAAATTCACGCGCCATGTCTGCGAAACTTTCACCATTGACGATACGGTCGCGAATCTCGGTAATCCTGCTCAGGGCCTGGTCGCTGTCCTCGTCCCCGGCCTTTACAAGTATGTGGCTGGCTTCTCTGATTTCGGCGCTGGAGTAAGCATCGATATTGTCCTGGTAGCGCGCATACACCTCATCTCGATCGACATCGATACCCTTTTTCACATCTTCCAGGGTTACTTCGATATAGTCGATTTTTACCTGCTCCGGGCTACTGTAGCGCGCAGCCTGGGCCTGGTAATGCTGCTCGATTTCGCTATCGTCGATCTGGATATCCGCGGCATTGGCGACGAATTTTAAAGTTCTGATCTTTCGAGTCTGGCTGCTCAGGCTATTGAATTTTTTACGGGTATAGGGGAGTACGAACGAAGTCGACGTAATACCGGTTTCGAACTGACCCATCGCACCATTGGTCCTGAGTTCCTGTTCGAATCCGAGCGGCGAGTACCCGAGAGAGCGCAACTGCGCCTCGTAAATTGCGGTATCGAACTGACCGTCTCGCTGAAACACATCCATGTCACGGATAATCTGGTTTAACTCGGCGTCGCCGATACGATAACGCTGTTCCTGAATGTACTGGCGCAACGCAAGTTCATCGATCAATTGCCCGCGCACCTGCTCGCGCAGCATGGTCTCGTTGCCGAAAGATTCCGGGATGACGCCGCCGAAAAGTTGCGCCAGGCGCTGCCGGTAATTGGCGTAGGCCTGATCGAGGTCGCGTGCAGTTATCTCTTCGCCGTTGACGGTCGCGGCGGGCGGAATCTCACCACCTCCAAGGTACGAGTTAACCCCCCAGAGCGCGAATGGGATACTGATCAGAAAGATTATGCCGTAGGCAATCCATCCCGTTACTTTATCTCGAATTGCTTGCAGCATTTATCTTGTCGTCACTTGTTACAGGTACCAACATGTCGAAGCGCTCGTAACGAGCGCATTCAATGATGGCGGAGTGGACGGGACTCGAACCCGCGACCCCCGGCGTGACAGGCCGGTATTCTAACCAACTGAACTACCACTCCTGTATGGATGGTGGGTGCTGACGGGATCGAACCGCCGACCCTCGCCTTGTAAGGGCGATGCTCTCCCAGCTGAGCTAAGCACCCGGTCTAGCCAAAAAAGGGGCGCTAGTTTACTGCGTCTTTCAGAGCTTTGCCAGCCTTAAATGCCGGGACTTTGGAAGCTTTAATCTGAATGGTTTCTCCGGTGCGAGGATTGCGTCCAGCGCGCGCTTCACGCTGACGCACCAGGAACGTTCCAAAGCCAACGATGGTGACTTGATCACCGGATTTAAGCGCCTGGGTTACTGACGCGATTACGCCATCAACAGCACGAGAAGCATCAGCTTTACTTAAATCTGCCGCGCCTGCAACAGCATCAATCAATTCAGATTTATTCATTAGTTTTTTCCATTTGGTTAAGTTGATATATTTATTGCCCGAAGGGCGGACAGGCAACACAAGTCTAAATTTTGCTTGTTATCGTTGCTTAATAGCGAGCCTTTTTATCTCGCGTCATCCCCCGTCCAGAGCGTCGAATTAAACCAACAGCAGCGGTTACGGTCAACCATAAAAGGCCAAAAAGCCTAAATAAATCGTATTATTTACGCTAACTGCTAGTGCGCCCTGACTCTGGACGACTTTTTATCTTTCTCTTTCGTCTTCGGTGTTGCAGTGCCTGCCTCGGTTTTTTTCGGCAAAGGCGTCGGCTGATGCGCCAGCGCGACTTCGAGCACCTGATCGATCCAGCGCACCGGTATTATTTCAAGCTTGGCTTTAATATTATCCGGGATTTCCGCCAGGTCTTTTTCGTTTTCCTCGGGGATCAAAACCGTGGTAATACCACCGCGGTGAGCTGCCAGCAGTTTCTCCTTGAGCCCGCCTATCGGCAACACTTCGCCGCGCAGAGTTATCTCACCGGTCATGGCAACCTCGGCCTTCACCGGTATCTCGGTTAGCGCCGAAACCAGTGCGGTACACATGCCGACACCAGCACTGGGACCATCCTTCGGCGTAGCGCCTTCAGGAACGTGAATGTGGATATCCTTGTTCTCGTTAAAATCCGGATTTACCCCGAGAATTTCGGCGCGGCTACGCACTACCGTCATCGCCGCCTGTATCGACTCTTTCATGACGTCGCCCAACTGCCCGGTCTGGACAAACTTGCCCTTGCCATCGACGACAGCCGATTCGATAGTCAGCAATTCTCCGCCGACCTCGGTCCATGCGAGACCGGTCACCTGGCCGATCTGATCCTTTTCATCCGCCGAACCGAAGCGGAAACGCTTCACGCCGAGATACTTCTCGATGTTTTTCGGGCTTATGGTCAGCTTGCTCGTGCTCGGCTCCAGCAACATCATCTTGACCGCCTTGCGGCATATCTTGGAAATCTCGCGCTCGAGATTACGCACCCCGGCCTCGCGCGTGTAGCGCTGAATTATCTCGAGCACCGCATTTTGCTTGATGTCGATCTCGTCCAGTTTGAGGCCGTTCTCCTTGATCTGCTTGGGGATCAGGTACTTCATTGCGATATTCAGCTTCTCGTCCTCGGTGTAACCCGGAATACGGATTACCTCCATCCGGTCGAGTAACGGCCCGGGGATATTCATACTGTTTGAGGTTGCAACAAACATGGTATCGGACAGATCGAATTCGACCTCCATGTAGTGGTCGGCAAACGTATTGTTCTGTTCCGGATCGAGCACCTCGAGCAAGGCCGAGGCCGGATCGCCACGAAAATCCATCGCCATCTTGTCGATCTCGTCGAGCAGAAACAGCGGGTTCCTGACCTTTACCTTGGCGAGGTTCTGGATGATTTTACCCGGCATGGAGCCAATATAAGTACGTCGATGGCCTCTGATCTCGGACTCGTCACGCACGCCACCGAGCGACATGCGAGAAAACTTGCGATTGGTGGCACGCGCGATCGAACGACCGATCGAGGTCTTGCCCACGCCGGGCGGCCCCACCAGGCATAATATAGGGCCTTTCAGTTTGCGCACACGCTGCTGTACCGCGAGATACTCGAGGATACGCTCCTTAACCTTATCGAGCCCGTAATGATCTTCTTCCAGCACTTTCTCGGCCTGCGCCAGGTCGCGTCTGATTTTTGATCGTTTCTTCCAGGGAACGCTGACCAGCCAGTCGATGTAATTGCGCACCACGGTGGCCTCGGCCGACATGGGCGACATCATTTTCAGCTTGTTGAGTTCCGAGTCGGCTTTTTCGCGGGCCTCCTTGGGCATACCGGACTCTTCGATTTTCTTTTGCAGATCCTCGACCTCGTTGGGCGCGTCGTCCATGTCACCGAGTTCTTTCTGAATCGCCTTCATTTGCTCGTTCAGATAGTACTCGCGCTGGCTTTTTTCCATCTGCTGCTTGACTCGGCCACGGATCCGCTTCTCGATCTGCATCAGGTCGATTTCGCCTTCGATCTTGCTCATGATGTGTTCGATGCGCTCGCGCGGATCCTGGATTTCCAGGATTTCCTGCTTTTCGTCCAGTTTCAACGACATGTGCGCGGCAATGGTGTCAGCGAGACGGCTGGGATCATCGATTCCAGACAAAGACGTCAAAATTTCGGGAGGCACTTTCTTATTCAGCTTGACGTACTGATCGAACAGATTGAGCACCGAGCGCAGCAGCACTTCGGCCTCGCGATCATCGACCAGGCCGGATTTTTCAAGCACCTTGATCGCGGCGGAATAATACTCGTTGGTTTCCAGCAGACTATCGACGACAACGCGATCGCCGCCCTCTACCAACACCTTTATGGTGCCATCGGGAAGTTTTAGCATTTGCAGAATAGTCGACAGGGTGCCTATCTGGTACAAATCTTCCTGCCCCGGATCATCCACTTCTGCATTTTTTTGCGCTAGCAGCAGAATTTTCTTGTTATCGGCCATCGCCGCTTCGAGCGCCAGGATCGATTTCTCCCGACCGACGAAAAGCGGGATTACCATGTGGGGATAGACGACGACATCGCGTAACGGCAGCACCGGGATCAATTGTCTGTCCGGCTGCTCCGCGAGCAGGTTACTTTGATAATCTGACATAAATGCCTCTCGCTTGAAATCTCGAGTTTATATGGGTGTCGAAAGTCCATTTTCAACCCGGCTCTCAACCAGCGATCTAGGCTTACTCGTCAGAAGCCACCCGCTGCATTTCTCCGCCCTCGTAAATGACGTAGGGCTGGGCATGACCTTCGATGACCGCGGCGTCGACAACGATCTTGCTCACGTTATCCATCGCGGGTAAATCGTACATGATTTCCAGCAGGGTATTTTCCAGGATAGTGCGCAAACCGCGCGCGCCGGTTTTGCGTGCCATCGCTTTCTTCGCAACCGCGCTCAGCGAATCTTCGCGAAACTCGATTTCACAGCCTTCGATCTCGAACATTTTCTGGTACTGCTTGGTGATCGCGTTCTTCGGCTCTGTCAGAATCTGTACCAGGGCGTTCTCGTCCAGTTCCTCGAGTGTAGCCACCACTGGCAAACGTCCAACGAATTCGGGAATCAAACCGTACTTGATCAGGTCTTCCGGCTCTACCTTGCTGATGACTTCACCAAACAGATCTTTCTTGTCCTTGCTTTTAACATCGGCGCCGAAACCGATACCACCTTTCTCCGAGCGATTCAGAATCACCTTGTCGAGACCGGCAAAGGCACCGCCGCAAATGAACAGAATCTTGCCGGTATCAACCTGCAGGAATTCCTGCTGCGGATGCTTGCGGCCACCCTGGGGCGGAACCGAGGCGATCGTGCCCTCAATCAACTTTAACAGCGCCTGTTGCACGCCTTCACCCGAAACATCGCGGGTGATCGACGGATTGTCTGATTTACGCGAAATCTTGTCGATTTCGTCGATATAGACAATGCCGGTCTGCGCTTTTTCGACATCGTAATCACATTTTTGCAGCAATTTCTGGATGATATTCTCGACATCTTCACCGACATAGCCTGCCTCGGTCAGCGTGGTTGCATCGGCAATCGCGAACGGCACGTTTAGCAGCCTGGCCAAAGTTTCCGCCAGCAGGGTCTTACCCGAGCCGGTTGGACCAATAAGCAGGATATTACTCTTGGAAAGCTCGATATCGTCCTTGATATGCCCCACTTCGAGGCGTTTATAGTGGTTGTATACGGCTACAGAAAGCACCTTTTTGGCGCGGCTCTGCCCGATCACGTATTCATCGAGAACTTTAAAAATTTCGTGGGGGATCGGCAGTTTGCTTTCCGCATCGTCGCCGCTTTCGTGGATTTCCTCGCGAATTATGTCGTTACAGAGGTCGACACACTCGTCGCAGATAAAAACCGAGGGTCCTGCGATAAGTTTTCGAACTTCATGCTGGCTTTTGCCACAAAACGAGCAATAAAGCAGCTTTTCGTCCTTATTCTTGGATCTATCGTCACTCATACACAACTACCGAAATCTAGTGCCCAATTGGCTCGATAATATTAGACCGAACCGTCGAGCACAACCGAAAAAAAAGCTTTTTGATCGGTGATTCACAGATAAATCGCCGCAGATTATCTATTCTGTGTCACCCTTCTCATCAGGGTCGGCACGCGAAGATAAAACTTTATCGATAATTCCGTATTCCACAGATTCTTCGGCGCTCATGAAGTTATCGCGTTCAGTGTCCCGATCGATAACGCTTTCCTCGTTACCGGTATGCGAGGCGAGCAGCTTGTTGAGCCTGGCACGCACCGCCAGGATTTCCTTGGCATGAATTTCGAAATCGCTCGCCTGGCCCTGGAATCCGCCCAATGGCTGGTGAATCATGACGCGCGAATGCGGCAGGCCATAACGCTTACCGTCACAGCCACCAGCCAGCAATATGGCGCCCATGCTAGCGGCCTGGCCGGTGCATAACGTGCTGACGTCCGGCTTGATGAACTGCATGGTATCGTAGATCGCGAGCCCCGCAGTCACCGAGCCGCCCGGGCTGTTGATATAAAGCGAAATATCCTTATCCGGGTTCTCGGATTCAAGAAACAACAGCTGCGCCACAATCAGGTTAGCCATATGATCCTCGATCGGCCCAACCACGAAAATCACGCGCTCCTTCAGCAGTCTCGAGTAAATATCGTAGGCTCGTTCGCCGCGAGCGGATTGCTCCACGACCATCGGTACAAGGTTCGCTTGCGGATCGTTATAGCCGGTCATAATTGAGCTTAGTTCGGCTCTGCGAAGGTTATCTTTCATGGGGTATCAGGGTCTCTTGAGTGGATTACAGGTTACCGTTCATCAAGTCTTCGAAACTACCTTGTTTTTCGGTCACGCTGGCTTTTTCTAAAATATGGGCAACGACCTGGTCTTCAAGCACCATGCTTTCCAGGCCGGATCGCGCCTGTTGATTCTGCCGGTAATAATCGCGTACCTGGTCCGGCTGCTCGTAGGCGACCGCCATTTCCTCGATGGAGGCATCGACAAGTGATTGATCCAGATCGATTTTCTCTTGTCGGATCACTTCCGAAATCAACAGTCCGAGCTGCACCCGCCGGGTCGCCTCTTCCCTGAACAACTCGTCAGGCAGGCTAGTTTCATCCATGGCGGAGGGATCCTGGCCCATACGCTGCGCCGCCTGCGTCCTCAGGGATTTCACCTCTTCGGCAACCAGAGCGCTGGGCGCAATGATCTCGTTATGCTCGAGCAAGCCGCTCATTGCCTTGTTCTTGATGTCCTGCTTCAGGCGGTCATTCTTCTCTTTTTCCATGTTGGCACGAATATCGGCACGCATCTTGTCGAGATCGCCGTCGTCTACACCAAAACTCTTTGCAAATTCCTCGTCCAGTTCAGGTAATTCCGGTTCTGAAACACGGGTAGCCTTGAGCGTAAATTCTGCCGTCTTCCCGGCCACGTCCTTGCCGTGGTAATCTTCGGGAAAATTCACCTCTACCGTCTTTTCCTCGCCCGCCTTGACGCCTTCGAGGCCAGCCTCGAATTCCGGCAGCATCTGCCCGGCACCGATTTCAACCGCCATATCCTTGCCGGCGCCACCCTCGAAAAGCTCGCCATCGATTCTTCCTTCGAAATCGACCATCACCTGGAAACCTTTCTTGGCAGCCGACCTGGTCTCTTTCCAGGTCTTACGCTGCTCGCGCAACTTCAACAGCATATCCTCGAAATCCTGATCCGTAATCTCGACCACGGGCTTTTCCAGCTCGATCGCCTCAAACTCGAGTTTTTCGATCTCCGGATACACCTCGAATGTAGCCGTGTAGGACATATCCTCCTTGTCTTCACTGCTGATCGAATCGATGCTTGGCATTCCGGCTGGTCGCACTTTTTCCTGGATCAGGGCTTCCTGATAGCTGGATTCGATGACGTCGCCTATCACTTCCTGCCGGACGTGGCCGCCAAACTTTTGCTGGACCACCTTCAACGGCACCTTGCCGGGGCGGAACCCGTCTAAACGGACGGTTTTACTCAAATCCTTGAGCTTTTTTTCTACGGCCTCGGTGACCCGTTCCGACGGTACCTGCACCGTCATTCTGCGTTCAAGGCCCTCGAGGGTTTCGATTGATACTTGCATGTTAATTCTCGTGAATTTTAGGCTGAGAGAAAAATGTATATTACGACCGGTCGAACTTGTATGCCGATATCGGAGAAGTGCTGCGACACTGGGCGATGTCCCAAAGTGGCGCGGATTATACCCACGTCAATGTCTGTTGTCAGCCAGTTTTTGTGCCAATTCAAGCCTGTCAATTTGGCGCCAGAGCCTATAATCCGAGCTTAACAACAGCGACCGAACCGAACTTCGAAGTGTTGACTCTGCAAACGGCGATAAACTGTCGACATCGCGCCAGTCTGTATCATCCCGGCGCTCGCCCGGCGATCGCGGCTAAATACAACAAAACACAACGATGACTCAGGCAGCCCCTCCGTCCAGCAAAGGCGGTATCGCACGCCGGCTGATTCTGGCAATGGTCTTGTTCAGTTCCCTGATCACGCTGATCGTAACCGCGATTCAACTCTATCGCGACTACAATCGGGATCTGCTGCTGATCGATTCCCAGCTGAAACAGATACAGGACGTGC
>JAACFA010000330.1 GCA_009937625.1 Gammaproteobacteria bacterium
AGCCAACCCAAGGATCAGGAACGCAGAGAATTTATAAAAAAGTCCACCCTTGTGGGAGCAGGTGTGGCAGCCACAACCATGGCCAGTACCAGCGCCATTGCCGAAATCAGCGGTGAAACCGCCGAAAAACCAGTTCAGAAGGGTTACCAGCTAACCCAGCACGTCCTCGACTATTACAAGTCGGCCGACATTTAACCTGGGGGGGTAAATCATGAAGAAACTAACCAAGACATCCAGTGCGGTCGCTAAAGATACTGCCGTCAAGCCGGGCAAGGCCCTGCCGGACGCGATTTCACGCCGTACCTTTTTAAGAAACTCGAGCCTGATGGCCGGGGGCGCGGCGCTTGCCACCTCGGTGTCACCGGTCATGATGAAAAAAGCCGATGCGGCCGTTTCGGCGACGCCGGGCGGTAAGATCGAGGAAGTCAAGACGGTCTGCACCCACTGTTCGGTCGGTTGCGGCATCATCGCGGAAGTTCAAAACGGCGTCTGGACAGGGCAGGAGCCGGCTTTCGATCATCCGTTCAACAAAGGCGCGCATTGCTCCAAGGGTGCCGCGATTCGCGAACACGGGCACGGCGAACGCCGCCTGAAGTATCCCACCAAGCTGGTCGACGGCAAGTGGAAGAAGATTTCCTGGGACGAGGCGATCAACGAAATCGGCGACAAGATGCTCGAGATACGCGAAAAGTCGGGTCCCGACTCGGTGTTCTGGCTGGGTTCCGCCAAGCACAACAACGAACAGGCCTACCTGTTTCGCAAATTCGCCGCGATGTGGGGCACCAACAATGTCGATCACCAGGCGCGCATCTGTCACTCGACCACGGTAGCCGGGGTAGCCAATACCTGGGGTTACGGGGCGATGACAAACTCGTATAACGACATCCATAACTCGAAATCGATCCTGCTGATCGGTTCCAACCCGACCGAGGCGCACCCGGTCTCGCTGCAGCACATCTTCAAGGCGAAAGAAGAGAATAACGCGCCGGTCATCGTTATCGATCCGCGCTATACCCGTACCGCGGCGCACGCCGATCATTTCCTGCGTATCCGCCCTGGAACCGACGTCGGCATCATCTGGGGCATGATGTGGCACATCTTCGAAAACGGCTGGGAGGACAAGGAATTCATCCGTCAGCGTGTCTACGGCATGGACGAAGTCATGGCCGAGGTCAAGAAGTGGAATCCGAAGGAAGTCGAGAACGTTACCGGCGTCCCCGAGGAGCAGGTTTTCGCCGCCGCCAAGGCGATGGCCGATAACCGTCCCGGCACTTTCATCTGGTGTATGGGCGGAACCCAGCACACCATCGGTAACAATAACACCCGCGCCTACTGCGCGTTCCAGCTCTCGCTCGGCAACATGGGCGTGTCCGGCGGCGGCGCCAATATTTTCCGCGGCCACGACAACGTGCAGGGTGCGACCGATCTGGGCGTACTATCCAACACGCTGCCGGGCTATTACGGCCTGTCCGCGGGTTCGTGGAAGCACTGGTCGCGCGTCTGGGGCCTGGACTACGAATGGGTGAAAGGCCAGTTCGACAGCGGCAGTTACGAGCAGAGCAAGGGCAAGGACGTGCACGTCATGAACACCAAGGGTATCCCGGTTTCGCGCTGGATCGACGGTGTGCTCGAGGATCCGGAAAATATCGCGCAGAAAGACAAACTCAAGGCGATGCTGTTCTGGGGCCACGCGCCCAACAGTCAAACCCGCGGTGTCGAGCAGAAAAAGGCGATGGAAGCGCTCGAAATGATGGTCGTCATCGATCCGTATCCAACGGCCTCGGCGGTCATGCCCGACCGTAAGGACGGGGTCTACCTGCTACCGGCTTCCACCCAGATGGAAACCTACGGTTCGGTGACCGCGTCCAACCGTTCTCTCCAGTGGCGTTCGAAAGTCATCGATCCGCTGTTCGAATCGCTGCCCGATCACGTCATCATGTACAAGCTGGCGAAGAAACTCGGCGTTGCCGACCAGATGTTCAAGAATATCAAGGTCGAAAACGACGAGCCGCTGATCGAGGACGTGCTGCGCGAAATCAACAGCGGCATGTGGACCATCGGCTACACAGGAAAACTGGGGCACCTTCGACTACACCAGCCTCAAGGCAGAAGGTGGACCTGCCGATGGTGATTTCTACGGCCTGCCATGGCCTTCCTGGGGCACGGCGGAGATGAACCATCCCGGTACGCCGAATCTTTACGATACGTCGAAACCGGTTGCCGAGGGTGGATTGACCTTCAGGGCGCGCTTCGGTGTCGAACGCAACGGTACCAATCTGCTGGCCGAGGGATCCTTCAGCAAGGGCTCGGAAATCAAGGATGGTTACCCTGAGTTCAGCCACGAGGTATTGAAAAAACTTGGGTGGTGGAATGACCTGACCCCGGAAGAGCAGCAAGCTGCCGAGGGCAAGAACTGGAAAACCGACCTCTCGGGCGGCATCCAGCGAGTTGCAATCAAGCACGGCTGCTCGCCGTTCGGTAACGCCAAGGCGCGCGCCATGGTCTGGACCTTCCCGGACCCGGTACCCATCCATCGCGAGCCGCTTTATACCTCGCGGCGTGACCTGGTCGAGAAATACCCGACCTACGAGGACCGCAAGTCATTCTGGCGGCTGCCGACGCGTTACAAGTCGATCCAGGTGACCGATTTCACCGGAGATTACCCGATCATCCTGACCTCGGGACGACTGGTCGAATACGAGGGTGGTGGCGATGAATCCCGTTCCAACCCGTGGCTGGCTGAACTGCAGCAGGACATGTTCGTCGAAATCCATCCGCGCGACGCCAATAACGCTGGCATCAAGGATGGTGACGATGTCTGGGTCGAGGGTGCCGAGTCCGCCAAAGTCAAGGTCAAGGCAATGGTGACGCGACGTGTCGGCGCCGGGGTGGCGTTCATGCCGTTCCACTTTGCCGGGCATTTCCAGGGTAAGGACCTGCGGGACAAGTACCCGGAGGGTGCCGACCCATACGTTCTCGGTGAAGCGGCCAACACCGCATTTACCTATGGCTACGATTCGGTGACGCAGATGCAGGAATCGAAATGCAGCCTTTGTCGCATTTCCAAAGCTTGAGCAGGGGGAATTGAAAAATGGCTAGAATGAAATTTTTTTGTGATGCAGAACGCTGCATCGAGTGTAACGCCTGTGTAACCGCCTGCAAAAACGAGCATGAAGTGCCCTGGGGCGTCAATCGTCGCCGCG
>JAACFA010000125.1 GCA_009937625.1 Gammaproteobacteria bacterium
ACCTGGATCCGGAAGTCTCGCACCTGACCCACCGGCCGATCCCGACCTGCCTGCGCAACCACGCGCTGATCTCCGAGGTCAATGCCGGTCGCGGTCCGATCCACATGGTTACCATGGAAGCCTTCCAGGACCCGCACCTCGAAGAGATCGGCTGGCACAACTTCCTCGGCATGACAGTCGGCCAGGCCGTATTGTGGGCCGCAACCGACGTCAATCCGAAGTACGAGAACCCGGAACTGACGACCTCCGAGCCATACGTCATGGGTTCGCACGCGACCGGTAGCGGCGCCTGGTGTTCCGGTCCGGAAGATTTATCTCCTCCCGAGTATTTCTGGGGCTACAACCGCATGACCACCGTCGAAGGCCTGTTCGGTGCCGGTGACGCGGTTGGCGGCACACCGCACGCATTCTCCTCGGGTTCGTTTACCGAGGGCCGGCTGGCCGCCAAGGCCGCCTGTAAATACATCGACGACGGCAAGGCCGAGGGTATTCGTGTCTCAGAGGAGCAGATCGAGCGCCGCAAGGCGGAAATCTTCAAGCCGATGGAACACTACAAGATTTACCGCAACGAGATCGTTGCCGGTACCGTGAACCCGAACTACATCAATCCGCGCCAGGGCCTCGATCGCCTGCAGAAGCTGATGGACGAGTACGCCGGTGGTGCCACGGTCAACTACATGACCAACGACAAGCTGTTGCACATCGGTCTGAAGAAGTTGAAGCTGCTCGAAGAAGACCTCGAGAAAGTTGCCGCGAAGGACATCCACGAATTGCTGCGCGCCTGGGAACTGAAGCATCGTCACCTGACTTCCGAGTCCGTGGTGCAGCATACGCTGTTCCGCAAGGAAACCCGCTGGCCGGGTTACTACTACCGCGGCGATGCGCTGAAGCTGGATGACGAGAACTGGCACGTACTGACCGTGTCGCGTCGCGATCCGGAGACCGGCGAATACACCATGGAAAAAGCGCCTTGCTATCACATCGTGGACGACGAGCAGTCCGCCGAGGTTGCCTGACCATCCGCGGTGATATTGCAGGACGGTAGCAGCTGAACGCCGGGCCGGGCCTGAACCGGCCCCGGTAATCATTGCACCAGACCATTCGGGGAGACATCGTCAACGACTCCCCGGTTTTAAATGGATCAACAGGACTGTTGATCCATTTTTCATACAACGTTGCTGTCTGCTAAAATCCCTGTCCCCTCGGGGAACCGGGGCTTTCGACGACTGACGGTTGTTTATTCCAGCGAGCTGTTATGAATATTATTGACAAGACCGATGAAGAGCTTCAGGAAATCGCTTTTGCCCTGTGGGACGACCTTATCAAGTACTCCAACAAGGGGCAGTACGGAAAATTTATTCGCAACTTTTCTTATGACCTGTTGCTTGGCCTCAACGAGGTCGAAGTCGGCAAACAATTCGTCAAGAGCGAGTTGACCCGAAACCTTTCGCCCGAGTACGATTTTCTTGGTTTTATCCGTCGCGGCGAGCACGTGACCTGCCTGTTCAGGGTGCGCAGCACCAAGAAGGAAGGCGAATGGCTGGGGCGCATGGTCATCGGTTATGAAAGAGGTGAAGTCAAGATTTTTGCCGCCGCCATTTTCTAAAGGTTAAGTAGAGATGAATAAAGAGATAATTGAAGACGGCAAGTATGTCGAGCTGACTTACAAGGTGATCGACCAGATATCCGGTGCCGTACTGACACAGGTGGAGTTCCCGCTAGGATACGTGCACGGCACGAACGAGATAATGGCGCCCGCGGTGATGGCGGAACTGGAAGGAAAAGCGGCCGGCGAGGTAATAGAAGTACCCATCGACTGCAACCAGTTATATGGACCGCGTGACGAGTCCCTGGTGATTACCGATCGGCTGCAAAACGTTCCCGAGGAATACCATGAGGTCGGCATGTCTATCCTGATGGAGAACGACCGGGGACAGACCAAGACTTTCCTGGTGACCCGGGTCGACAAAACATCGATAACGATCGATGGCAACAATCCGCTGTGTGGACGCGAAGTCATCTTTCGCCTGGAGATATTGCTGGTTCGCGACGCGACCGACGAAGAAATTCAGCATGGCGGCAAGGTGGAACAGGGACCCGATCTCGAAGGCGTCACCCAGGTACCCATTCAATAATAGTTTCGATTTCGAAAGAGTCATGCTTGAACAAACCGTGTTAGCCGACGGCGAAGAATGCCGCTTCTGTCTATCCAAGCCCGGGCGTCGCAACATGATCTGGGGGAAATACGGCTTTGCCGCCTGGGACCGGCATCCGGCAAGCCCGGGACATTTCCTCGTCGTCCCGTACCGACATTTTTCCGATTACTTCGATATCACTGACGAGGAACGCGAAGAGCTGTGGCAGCTTGTCGCCGCAGGAAAGAAAATGGCCGACGCGGAGTATCACCCCGATGGATATAATATCGGCATCAACGTCGGTCTCTGGGCCGGACAGTCGATACCCCATCTGCATATCCACGTCATTCCGCGCTACAAGGGAGACGTGGAAAATCCCAAAGGCGGGGTACGCGGCGTCATTCCCCATAATAAGCTATACGAGTTCAAACCGGACTAAGCCGCCGCACATGGGCCAGGACCGGTCGTGGCAGAATCTCACCCTAAAAAAACTGGCGAGGATTGGAATCCTCGCCAGTTTTCTCGTTACGCTTTGTTACGCGCTCGGCCTTGCGGGTCGGCGCGACTGAATCAGCTCAGGGACGTTTGGGCGTCTCGTATTCGGCCTCTTTCTGGAAGGGCTCCCAGACGGTTTCATAACCGACGAAGCCCTTTTCATTGGCCTTCATCTGGCGGGTAACAACATAGCGTGCTTTACCCTCGGGAACCTCGGGTCGGGTTTTCTTCTGTTCGCTCATAAATCACCTGTTCTCATCGAATAACTGCTGATTTTCATCCGGCATAGCTTACCTGGAGACCTTTTTGTCCACGCCATCCAGAATTATAAATACGGCTTTTTTCAAGGCAGGAATTGTATCAATAAACAGGCCAAAACTCCCATAAGTCATTTTTATGTGCTGAACATCGAATTGAATGAGTTTTGCGATTTGTGCATTAGGCCTCAAATCGTCATAATCGCCAGAAATAGCAATAATTTCAAACAGATACATTGGTGACCATGAAACTCGTACAAAAGCAGTTTTTAAAAGGCAGCACGGAATTCGAAATCGCCGACGAGGTGGTTAACGTTCGATTCAAAACCCCGTTCAAAGAAGAAAAAACGACCGTGGTGCTGACCATATTAAACCCGGAACCGGTGGTGAATGAACCCTACCTCGAGTTTCATAGCCGCGTTAAATGCGGTCCGCTAATGTCGCTGTTGATAGATAAACCCAATGCCGAAGAATTTAACGCCTTCGTTGATGAGCTGAAACAACGAGCACGCCAGGAATACAACGCCTTTGCCGGGATCAAGGCCGTCGCCGTGCCCGAGGGCCTGGCCGCGAACGTTTACGAAGAACCGCCGGAATTCGACGAGCCGGGTAAGAATCGAAGCGGGAAAACCAGGAAGCCGGTTCGCGTCGCGGACATCGACGCGTCGATCCAGATGCTGGAGCAGCACCTGGATGCCGAAGAGATCAAACCTGTACTCTCTGCCCTGGAAGCGCTAAAAGCGGAACCCGAGAATGAGTCTTCTTATAGCCAGCTGGTGAAGGCATTCGACGACCTGGGACCACAGCAGGGCGCTGTTTTGACCTACGCACCCTATGTCGGCATTCTGTTGTCCGACGACCCGTTCGGATATTAATAATCGCAAACCTTTAGCCGAGCATTCTTCACTGGTCCATAGGCCGTCGAATCGGCTTCTGGTTTCATGTCCGGCGTCGCAAACCGCGGGATTACTGTAAAACCTGGGGAATCAGCTCCTGGTATGGCCGATAGCCTTCTATTTTTTCGCCATTGCTCTTCAGCAATGCCGGGGTGCCGCTGATTCCAATCTTGTTACCGGCAAGATATCCACGGTCGATCATCGACGCAGCGTCACAATCGCCCGGCGGCAAGCCGTCGTAACGCTCATTCTTGGCATCGGTCATTGCCTGGTTTCGATCCTCGGCGCACCAGACGGATTTCAGGTGCTGGTACCCGGGTCCCCTGCTGCCGCCGCGGGCATAGGGAAAATAGCGAACCGTGATTCCGGCTTCCTGCAACTTTTCTATTTCATTGTGCAATTTCTGACAATAGGGGCAGGAGGTATCGGTGAATACGTTAAGCGTCGCCCGGGACTCGCCCCTGGCGGCGAATACGACCAGGTCGGCATCATCGAACCCGGATAAAGTCTCGACCGTTGCCACCCGGCGAGAAAGCTCGGTTAAATTACGGCCGTCCTCGAGATCGATCAGATCGCCCATCAGCGCATACTTCCCGTCGTCGAGCAGGTAAACGTAACGATTCCCGATCTGTACCTGCCAGACGTCCTCGACCGAGGTTTCAGAAATATCGTCGATTTGGGCGTTGCCGATTCGTTGCCGCAAAAGCTTCGTAATTGGTCGCTTTGACGCGACGACAATATCGTTTAGCGACGGCAGATCCGAGGTTTCGAATCGACCCGACCAGCGCTGGTAAATTTCGTCCGGCCATTTCGACTGGAAAAACGCGATTATGCTGTCGATTTGCGCGGCGTCGAGCTTGTCCTCGAACCCCGGCATGACACCGCCGAGCTTTTTCCCGCCCTCACGTATTGTGCGGCGCAACAGGTCCAAATCATGGTGCCAGGTATGCGCGCTACCGTTTAACGGCGGCGGCGGATAATTGCCGTTGGCATCGGTTTGTTTCCAATTGGGCGTGGCTTCGGCATTTTGCCCGTGGCAGACGGCACAGTTCTGGCGAAACAATTCTTTACCCTGCGCAACCTGCTCGTCGCTATACCAACGCGCCTTTTCCGCCGCCAACGCCTGCCCGCTGATCACCAACGGTATCAGCAGCAGTAGATTTTGAAGTTTCATTATCGATTACCCCGCTAGAAGAGTTTTTTCTGTTGCTGGTAATAGCGCACATAGGGCATCAGGCTATCCATCTTTTTGGGTGTCATCCCGGCCACCGGCTCCATATCGCCAAAATTCCAATGGTGCTGCTTTACGCCTTTAAGTACGGCACGATAGAACGATTTGTCTCCATGATGCGACGGCTTGTAAAACGCATGAACCAGCGGTGGACCTTTGTCCGAGCCGTCGAGTTGTAGTCCGTGGCATGAACTGCAATATTTTTCGTAAAGCATCTGTCCCTTTGCCAAATGAAATGGAATTTCTACTTCATCGGCCGCGAAGGCCGGGGCTGCATAAAGCGACAAGAACATTAGTAATGCGGTAAATCTTAAGTGTATTAGTTTCATTTTTTATCCTGAACAAAGTAAGTACAACGCGCAGTCATCTGCGCGACCCGACTTTATTCAGGCAATGGGCGGGCGATATATCGAATCTCCTGAATGCGACCCGAATTTAATATAGGCGGGGAGATAGCCGATTAAACGGGGCTTTTGATTGTAAAGGTCGGACAGGTTTACGGGAATGAATCCGATGCTGGCACAAGGGCCACAAGCATGAATTATCGACATGCAATCATCGCTGCCGCAGGGGAGGTCGGCGGCCATCTCCATTGGATTGCAATCGAGGCAACTGGCAGGCATCTCGTCCTTGTGCTGCATATCGCCCGCAGCCAGGTTCAAAGCCGGCATGAACCCGATACAAAATACCAGCAGGTAATGGATTGGTCTTGTTGCGCGAGCCATTTCGATTTTCGCGAACCCTCAGGGATTCTCTTCACATTTTCAATTCAGACAATTCAAACTTAGCACAGTTCAGAGATTTGTGGCAGACCGCCCATCTCTTTGCTCTTATGCGGAAAAAATAGGCGTACTCCGACCGGGTGGATCGATTAATTGACTCGGATCAAGTTAAATCACAAAAGCTACTTGAGGCTGTAGTGTCTACAGGCTTTAGACTATGCCAAAATTTTAGATGGACCAGGTCATGGACATTAACGAAAGCAAACCCGAGACAGACAAATTAATCGATCCCGTTTGCGGGATGACGGTTACCGAAGCCAGCGAACACCGGTTTCGCTTCGAAGCAGTGGACTATTTCTTTTGCTGCGACGGCTGCCGCCAGAAATTCAGTACCGATCCGGCCGGTTATCTTAGCGGAGAGGCCCAGGCCGCCGCCGCAGTACCCGTGCCCGGCGCTTTATACATTTGCCCAATGTGCCCCGAAGTCGAGGAGGACCACCCCGCCAGTTGCCCGAGCTGCGGCATGGCGCTGGAGGTATCCGGCCCTCCGCTGCCCGCCACCCGAACCGAGTACACCTGCCCGATGCACCCGGAGGTCGTGCAGGATAGCCCTGGCGATTGCCCCAAATGCGGCATGGCACTGGAGCCGCGTACTGTCGAAGTGGAGGAAAAAAACGAAGAATTGATAGACATGAGCCGCCGATTCTGGATTGGCCTGTCGTTCTCGTTGCCGGTTTTCGCGCTGACCATGTTAGCCGATCTCGCGCCCTCGCTACTGCCACAGTTCCTGTCGATGAAAACCGTGCAGTGGATCGGATTCCTGCTGACAGCGCCCGTGGTTCTGTGGTGCGGCCTGCCATTTTTTGCACGCGGCTGGACCTCGATCAAGACTCGCAACCTCAACATGTTTACGCTAATCGCGATCGGCGTCGGGGTTGCCTTCGGCTACAGTATCGTGGCGCTGCTGCTACCCGGTATGTTTCCATCGAGCATGCTGCATGGCGATACGGTGCCGGTTTATTTTGAAGCGGCGGCGGTGATAACAACGCTGGTGTTGCTGGGCCAGGTGCTCGAATTGCGCGCCCGCAGCCACACCAATGCGGCTATCAAGCTATTGCTCGGGCTTGCGCCCAACACGGCCCGCATCGTGCGCGATGACGGCAGCGAGGAAGACGTTGCGCTGGAGCAGGTCAAGCCGGGTGACATTTTACGCGTCAGACCCGGCGATAAAATACCGGTGGACGGGGTCGCCACCAGCGGCGATAGCGCGGTCGACGAGTCGATGGTCACCGGCGAACCGATACCGGTAGCGAAAGCGGCCGGCGACAGCCTGATCGGAGCTACCATCAACGGTAACGGCAGCCTGTTGATGCGTGCCGAAAAGGTTGGCGCCGATACGCTACTCGCCCAAATCGTGCTCATGGTGAGCGAAGCGCAACGCTCGCGTGCGCCGATCCAGAGACTGGCCGACGTGGTCGCCGGTTACTTCGTGCCCGCGGTAGTGCTGATCGCCGTAGTCACGATGATCGCCTGGGGATTCGTCGGTCCCGAACCCCGGCTCGCCTACGCCATCATCAACGGCGTCGCGGTCTTGATCATCGCCTGCCCCTGCGCGCTCGGTCTGGCGACGCCGATGTCTATCATGGTCGGCACCGGCAAGGGTGCGACGCTCGGCGTATTGATCAAGAACGCCGAAGCACTGGAAGTGATGGAGAAGATCGACACTCTGGTGGTCGACAAGACCGGAACGTTGACAGAGGGTAAACCACGGCTGGTTGGTATCGAAGTCGAACAAGGTTTCGACGAAAACCAGGTTCTGCGCCTTGCGGCGAGCCTCGAGCGCGCGAGCGAGCATCCGCTGGCGGAAGCCATCGTAGCGGGCGCCCGCGAACGCGCCATCGAGCTCTCCGACACCGATCGCTTCAGTTCTGTCACCGGCCAGGGCGTTAGCGGCGAAGTCGACGGGCAAGCCGTTGCGCTCGGCAACCTGGCGTTGATGCAGGCGCTTGGTATCGAAGTCGGCTCTATTGCATCGCAGGCCGAATCCGGACGTTCACAGGGACATACGGTTATGCATGTCGCGCTCGACGGCCGCTCCGCCGGGTTAATCTCGGTCGCTGATCCGATCAAACCATCCACCCCTGACGCGATAAAAAATCTGCACGATGAGGGCGTCGAAATCGTCATGCTGACCGGCGACAACCAGACCAGCGCGCGGGCGGTCGCCGAGCGGCTAAGCATCGATCGCGTGGAAGCCGAGGTGTCGCCCGATAAAAAAGCCGAAATCGTCAAACGACTGCAGGACGAGGGGCGGCTGGTTGCCATGGCCGGAGATGGAATCAACGACGCCCCTGCCCTGGCGCAGGCCCATGTCGGTATCGCCATGGGCACCGGCACCGATATCGCGATGGAGAGCGCCGGCGTGACCCTGGTGAAGGGAGATTTGCGCGGTATCGCGAGGGCCCGCCGCCTGAGTCGGGCGACCATGCGTAATATTCGGCAGAACCTGTTTTTCGCCTTTGTTTACAACTCGCTCGGGGTACCGATCGCGGCCGGGATTGCAGCTGCGGCGATGAGTTTCAGCTCGGTATCGGTGATCAGCAATGCGTTGCGACTGCACAAAACACGTATCTAGTCCGAGCTCGATACGTTAGCGGCGCCAGAACGGTAACCCAGGATGGTTACGGCAGCCGACTGCTTGCTCGTTTTTTACCGACCGCTTCTACTCGAACGCAAGATTCATTATCATCGGATGATAACTATCGATTGGAGTAAGAATTGAAGACCGCGATATTTCGTACAGCCATTTTGCTTGTCACGCTGGTTACGATCGTCAGCTGCGCGACGAACCCGGTCACCGGACGCAAACAACTCATGCTGATTTCCGAGGACAAGGCAATCACGGCTTCCCGCGAAGCCTATACCAAGATGCTTGCGCCGCTGGACGAAGACGGCTTGATAGACAGCGACCCGAAGATGACGCAAAGAGTCCATCAGATTACCGCGAAACTGGTGGCACAGGCGATCAAGTACCGCCCCGAGACGGAGGAGTGGGAGTGGCGCGTGAAGGTGATCGAGGAACCCGAAACCGTTAACGCGTTCTGCATGGCGGGCGGCAAGATGGCGATTTACTCGGGCCTGATCCAGAAGCTCGAGGCCAGCG
>JAACFA010000126.1 GCA_009937625.1 Gammaproteobacteria bacterium
CCGAACCGGCTGCCTGCATGGCCAGCACGATCAATGCCGCGGCATCGTAAGATTCCGGCACGAACGGGCCGTCCGGGGTAACGCCGTTTGCCTTCGCATACTCGGTAAAGGCATCGGCGCCAGAAGCTCCGCCCGGCAGGGTTGCGATCGAGCCATCCAGGTCCGAACCGATAGCCGCGATCAGTGAATCACCGACCATACCGTCCGCCATGACGAAACTTTCGAAGGCGTCGGCATCGATCGACGCCTGGATGATACCCTTGCCGCCCTGGTCGACGTAGCCGAACACCGCGAGGTGCTTCGAGCCGGAGGCGGACAGCGCCCCGACTTCGGCCGAATAATCCGCCTTGCCGTCTTCATGGGCCGCGCTGATCGAAATCTTGCCGCCGGTCGCCTTGAAAGCCGCGGCGAAAGAGTCGGCCAGGCCTTTGCCATAGTCGTTATTGGTATAGGTGACCGCGACCTCGCTAATACCCCTGCCCTGCAGCACGTTGGCCAGCACCTGGCCCTGGCGCGCGTCGGATGGAGCGGTACGGTGGAAGAAGCCCTTGTCGTTGATGGTCGACAGCGCCGGCGAGGTTGCCGAGGGCGATACCATGACCACACCATTGGGTATCGCAACGTTATTGGCGATGGCGGTAGTCACGCCCGAGCAATCGGCGCCCATGATCGCGGCAACACCATCGGCCGTGATCAGGCGCTCGGCGGCCGACGAGGCCGCGGCGGCATCGATACAGGTCGAGTCGGCGCGTACGCCCACGACCGTTTTACCGCCGAGTAAACTGCCCGACTCGGAAGCTTCCTTCAGCGCCAGCTCGGCGCCAGAAGCCATCGCCGGCGTCAGGGATTCGATCGGGCCGGTAAAGCCCAGGATAATGCCTACCTTGATGTCATCAGCCACCACGGGCGCCGACAGGGCCAGCAAGGTCGAAGCAATCAGAATTTTTTTCATGTGTCACTCTCTCAGATTTGTTTTGGTTTTATCTCGTTTGCGGAATTCAGAGGCCGCCACGCGAGTTCCGCGCAATACTATCACTGTTTTTCCGGGCATGCATATCGCTGTGGCAGCGTTCCGGGCCATGATCCGTTGTTTTTACTGGCCTTTCTGCTCGATTTCAGGCATTTTGGACAGCTTTCCGCAACTACCAGAAACAGATGTCGAGCGACACCAGATCCGCCAGCAATGGCCTGCCTTCGAGCTGGCGTAATTTCCCGATCAAGCAGCAACCCGAGTACCCGGACAGGGCTCACCTCGAACGGGTGGAACAGCAGCTCGCCACCCTGCCGCCGCTGGTGTTCGCGCAGGAAATTCGGGATCTCAAGCAGAACCTGGCGCAGGTCGCGGCCGGTAACGGTTTCCTGCTACAGGGAGGCGATTGCGCCGAGTCCTTCGCGGAATTCAGCGCCAACAAGATTCGCGACACCTTCAAAGTGCTGCTGCAGATGGCCATCGTGCTGACCTTCGCCGGGCGTCGCCCGGTAACCAAAATTGCGCGCACCGCTGGCCAGTTTGCCAAGCCGCGATCGGCCGACTACGAAGAGATCGACGGCGTTTCGCTGCCCAGTTTCCGGGGTGACATTATCCACGCCGCGGACCCGACCCCCGAGGCCAGGATGCCGGATCCCGAACGCATGCTGCAGGCCTACCACCAGAGCGCATCGACCCTGAACCTGTTACGCGCCTTTGCCCAGGGAGGGCTGGCCGACCTGCACCAGGTCCATCGCTGGAACATGGGCTTCGTCGAGGCCAGCCCGGTCAAGGAGCGTTACCTGAAGATGTCGAAGCGCATCGAGGACGCGCTGGCTTTCATGGAGGTCTGCGGTATCACTTCGGAAACCGCACCGTCGATCCGCGAAACGCAATTGTTTACCTCGCACGAGGCGCTGTTACTGAATTACGAGCAGGCCCTGTCGCGGATCGATTCGTTTACCGGTCAATGCTACAACTGTTCTGCGCATTTCGTCTGGATCGGCGAACGCACGCGCCAGCAAGATCACGCGCATGTCGAGTTCTTCAAGCACATCGAGAACCCGGTCGGCGTCAAAATCGGGCCGACGATTAAAACCGACGAATTGTTGAGCCTGATCGAAGCGCTCAATCCCGATAACCAGGCCGGGCGAATCACGCTGATTACGCGCATGGGTGCCGATATGCTGCCGCAAGCGCTGCCGGAGCTGATTCGCGCGGTGCAGCGGCAGGGATTCGAGGTGGTCTGGTCTTGCGATCCGATGCACGGCAACACGGTCAAATCGAGTACCGGCTTCAAAACCCGGCAGTTCGACGCTATTTTGCGCGAGCTGCAGCAGTTTTTCGCGGTGCACCAGGCGGAGGGCAGCTACCCCGGGGGGATCCATCTGGAGATGACCGGTGAGCACGTAACCGAATGCACCGGCGGCGCCTATGAAATATCGGATTCCGACCTGGCGACGCGCTACCTGACCAGTTGCGATCCACGGCTCAACGCCGACCAGGTACTCGAACTCGCCTACCTGATCGCCGACGCATTCAAGCATGCCAGCCCCGTGCCCGAAACCCGATGATCAATCCGAAACAAGCAGGAATCGAACGATGACCCAATCTAAACCCAGTAAGCTAGCCCAGGTTCTGGCGGATGGCCACTTCGCGATCACGGCGGAAACATCGCCCCCCGACGCGGCCTCGACGCAGGCGGTGATCGACCGGGTAGCCTGTCTCAAGGGGCTGGCGGACGCGGTCAACGTAACCGACGGCGCCAGCGCTCGCGTGCATATGTCAGCCTTCGCCACCGCCACGATCATGGTGCAGCAAGGCATCGAGCCGGTACTGCAAATGACGACACGCGATCGTAACCGCCTGGCGCTGCAGGGGGATGTGGTTGGCGCGTCGGCGCTCGGTATTCATAACTTCCTGTGCCTCACCGGCGACAAGATGGCGGCCGGCGACCAACCGCAGGCGGCAGAAGTGTTCGAGCTCGATAGCGGCGAGCTGATGCGCCAGATGCGCGACATGCGAGATTCCGGGGTTTTTCCGTCGGGACGCAAGATCGATCCGCCGCCATCGCTGTTCCTGGGCGCTGCCGAAATGCCGGCCGAGCCGGGCGATAACTGGCCGGCGGCGAGGCTACAGGCAAAAATCGACAACGGCACCCAGTTCTTTCAAACCCAGTACTGTTTCGAACTCGACAAGGTGAAGCGTTACTGCGCTGCGCTGGTCGATGGCGGCTTTACCGAACAGGCCTATTTCCTGATAGGAATCGGGCCGCTGGCGTCGGCAAAATCGGCGCGCTGGATGAACCAAAACCTGTTCGGCGTGCACGTTCCGGACGCTATTATCGAACGTCTCGAGGGGGCCGAGGATCAGCGCGCCGAGGGACGTGCCATCTGCGCCGAGCTGCTGCATGGCTTTTCCGAGATCGAGGGTTGCGCCGGCGCCCACCTGATGGCGCCGCACGGCGAGGCTGCCTGCGCACAGGTGATCGAGGAATCGGGATTACTCGGACTCAGGTCCTGACCAGGTTCAGGATGCGCCCCGGCTCCACCGATTCGACCGCACGCGCAACGATCCGGGCCTGCGTGTAGCCCTGATCCCACAACTGCTGCAGGCAATCCTGCGCGACTTCCGGCGCCACGCTCGCCAGCAGGCCGCCGGCGGTTTGCGGATCGAATATCAACGGATAATGGTCATGCGCCGCGAGGCCGTGCCGATCCCTGATGGCGTGGCGGATGCGCACATTCTGCGGCTTTAACGAGCTTTCGATACCGCACCGTGCGAGCTCAGCGGCCCCGGGATAAAGCGGCAGCTGCTGGAGCAGAATCTCCACCCCGCAGCCGGAAGCGCGCGCCATTTCTAACAAGTGACCGGCCAGCCCGAAGCCGGTGACGTCGGTGCAGGCGCTGGCGCCGAAGCTCCGCAGGCAGGCAGCCGCCGCACGACTCGAAACCAGCATCTGCTCGAGCGCCGCATCGATCCAGGCGGCGCGCGCCTGGCCGCGCATTTCCGCCGCGAACAACACGCCGCTGCCGAGCGCCCTGGTCAGAATCAGCATATCGCCGGGGCGCATGCCGGATTTCAGCAGCAACTCCTCCGGCCTGGCGAAACCGTTGACGCTGAGGCCGCAGCTCATCTGGCTGGCCTCGCCGCTGTGGCCGCCGACCAGCAGCGTATTATGCTGCGCCAGCGTTTCAGCCACGCCAGACATCAGTTGATACAGGTCCTGTGCCTGCCTGGCCTCGCTGGCGAACACCACGTTGGCGATCACCAGGGCGCTATGAGGGTCGACGCCCATGGCGAACAGGTCTCCGAGGGCATGGTTGGCCGCGATACGTCCGAACAGGTACGGGTCATCGATGAAACTGCGAAAATGATCGACCGACTGCACCAGCTCCAACCCGGCCGGCACCCGAATCAGGGCTGCGTCGTCGGCATGCTCGAAACCCGAGCCACGGGTGGCCGCGTAGCGACTGCCTATCTCGGCTAGCACCTGGTCGAGTATTTCGCTACCGACCTTCGAACCACAGCCGCCGCAACGCATCGGCGCCAGGTCGTCGGACTCGTCGCTGGCCGCCTGCATCGGCGGCAACTCGGTAAAACGACGCACGAACTTGCGATCGATCCTGTCTTTCAACCACCAGCACCAGTTTCCCTGTAATGCCCAGGGGCCACGGCTGGCAACGGCGAAACGATCGCCGGTGGAAATCAGCGACAGAAACTGCCGCTGCGGTTTAAATGGCCTGGGTCGCCGCCCCCGCAGCCAACGCTGCAGGTTTCGCGCCAGCGGCAGGCCCTGGCGCACCGCGAACACGCCCGACTTGGGTCGAGGGAATTCACCGACCGAGGCGATGTCGCCGGCGGCGAACAGGTTGTCATGGGAAACGCTTTGCAAACCGGAAGTCACCGCGATAAAACCCCGATCGTCGAGCTTTAGCCCGGATTCCTGTAACCAACCCGCCGGGCTGGCCTGGGTAACCCAGATGGCGGCATCGGCGGCGATCGTGGCCGCGTGATTGCTGCGCAACAATCCATCCTCGAAACAACTGACACCAAAGTCGTAATGCACCGGGATAGCGCGCTGCTCGAGGATGCGGCCGAACATTCGCCTGACGCGAGCGTTATGACCGGGCAGCAGCTGGGGTCGATCGGTAACGAGGCGCAGCTCGAGCCTGGCGCTCGGCGCTTGCAGCTGGCGCGCGCGGTAGTCCAGCGACAGTGCCAGTTCGACGCCCGCGGCACCGCCGCCGATGACCGCCAGCTTAAAATCCTGCTCGCTATCTAGCAGCCGCCGTTCTAGCCGCTCCCAGGATTCTATGAATCGATCGACCGGCTTGACCGCGAACTGCAGATCGTCGGTTTGCGCAAGCGGCGGGCTCGTCGGCCGCGAGCCGATGTTGATCGACAACAGGTCATAGTCGAGCTCGGGACGATTAGCAAACTGCACCCGGCCACGCTCGGCATCGAGCCCGGTCACCTCGTCGTGAATCACGCGAGCACCAGCGTAGCGCGCCAGCGGCAGCAGGTCGATATGGGCATCGTCAAATTTATAATGCCCGGCAATGAAACCGGGCAGCATCCCCGAATACGGTGTATGCAGATCGCGGCTCACCAGGGTCAGCCGGACGCCCGGCACCGGGTTCATCGCGAAATACTTGAGCACGAACAAATGACTATGCCCGCCCCCGACCAGCACCAGATCGGAGGTGACCGCTAATTCATTCTGTTGCATGGCACAAACGCGTCATGGGAGCCCTGGTTCCGGGATTGATAGTGGCACTGGTATTATGCGTCCAGCTTTTGTACTGTAAAGCCATGTTTAAATTATTCCGCGGCCCGGCTCGATGGGCGGGTCTCCTGATTTTCGCTCTGGCGGCAACCCCGCTGGCGGCACTGCAGTTCCCCGAGGTCGATCAGGGCTATCCCGGCGTACGGGTCGAGCAACTGGCGACAGGACTCGGCATTCCCTGGGGCATGACCTTTTTGTCGCCGCGGCAAATGCTTATTACCGAACGTGGCGGCAGCATCCGCCTGCTGGATATCGATAGCGGGGACGTTACTGCGCTGCAGGGTGCCCCCAGGGTCGTCGCCGAGGGCCAGGGCGGCCTGCTGGACGTCGCGGCCGGCCCCGATTTTGCCAACGACGGCTGGATTTACTTCACCTTCAGCAAACCGGTCGATTCCGAGGCGGCAACGACGCTGGCGCGAGCGCGTTTGCGGGAGAATCGCCTGGTCGACTGGCAGGAGCTGCTGGTGACCGATTCCGCTACCGGTACTCGTCGCCATTTCGGCAGCCGCATCGCCTTCGACGATCAGGGTCACGTATTCTTCGGCGTGGGCGATCGAGGCGAACGCGACATGGCGCAAAACCTCGGCAATCACATCGGCGGCATCATGCGGCTCAGGGTGGATGGCAGCATACCGCCCGACAATCCTTTCGTCGGCGATCCTCAGGCGCGCGACGAAATCTGGAGTTACGGCCACCGCAATCCCCAGGGATTGCTGTTCGACCCGGTCAGCCAACGGCTATGGTCGATCGAACACGGCCCCCGCGGCGGGGACGAAATAAACCTGATCGTCAAAGGGCGTAACTACGGCTGGCCGGTGATCAGTCACGGCAAGGAGTACTGGGGTCCGTTATCGATTGGCGAGGGCACCAGCAAACCCGGCATGGAGCAACCGCGCAAGGTCTATATCCCGTCCATCGCCCCCGGCAGCCTGATGCTGTATCGCGGCGAGGCGTTTCCCGCCTGGCGCGGCAGTCTTTTTTCGGGCGCGCTCAAGCTGCGCCATCTTAATCGTGTCGCGCTGTCGGCAGATGGCGAGGTGCAAGCCGAGGAGCGCCTGCTGGAAGACCTGGGCGAGCGTATTCGCGCCCTGGCGCAGGGTCCGAAGGGCTGGATATACCTTTCCACCGACAGCGGCCAGATCCTGCGCATGCGCCCCGATTGATGCTCAACCAGCTGCTCGAAGTAACCGTGCAATGCCCCTATTGCTGGGAGCAGTTCTCGTTGTTGATAGACGCATCGGTCGAGTCGCAAGAATACGTCGAGGATTGCGAGGTCTGCTGCCGGCCGATCGATTTCGCTATCGATATTGACGAGGAAGATCAGGCCGTAGTGCAAGCCCGGCTGCAGCATGAATAAAGCGGCAGCGATACTCTGTTTGCTGTGCCTGTCGCTCTTACAGCGCGCATTGGCCGCGCCGGCCTGGATCGAGCAGGCATCGAATCCAGGCCCGGATGTTCCTCCTATCGGGCAATCGCGCTTCGATCAGCTGTTCCTTGACCCGGCGGAAGGCTATCGCATTCCCTATCCCTTCAGCCGCCTGATCGAAACCCTCGAATCAGGCCTCGACAACGGCAACAATCCCGCGGTGCGTCAGGTATTGATCCCGATGGGCAGGTCGTTGCAACGTGATACCCCGGCGCCCGACTACTTTCATTTCCCACGCGAGGTCATCGCCATCGAGGGTGAACCGGTGACCTCGGGGCGGGATGCGGGCATGGTCATGGAGTACCGGCTGTTCATCGCGCATCAGCCCAGGACCGAGACGCTGGAAGTGATCAGCTACAATGACGCCGCCGGACGCTTCGAGTTCCAGGTGGTCGATGATTACGCCGCGGACGCAAAACCGCGAGCCCGGCCTGCCAACCGGGTGATGTGCATGAGTTGTCATCACAACGCGGCGCCAATCTTTCCGGTAACGCCATGGCGGGAAACCAGTTTTAACGTCGAGGTCGCCAAGCGGCTGGTGGCGGCGCGGCCCGATCGGTACGGGTCGCTGATCGGGCTGATAACGCTCGATGCCGGGGTAATCGACGTACTGATCGAACGCGCCAACTACCTGTCAGCGACCCAAACGGTCTGGCAAGACGGCTGTACTTCCATTCGCTGCCGCGCGGCTATGTTGCGCACGGCGTTGCAGTTTCGTCTCAGCGGCGAATCGAGCTTCGACCTGGACTCGCCGCGCTATCGGCTCGATTACAGCGAAGAATTGTCGCGTAACTGGCAACTTCGCTGGCCCGATGGCCTCGCATTGCCGGGTAGCCGTCTGACTGACAGGAGCCCGTTTAGCGACGACGCGTACGCCAGAAATCACGACCCGCTGCTGCCGCGCCCGGCGCAGGCTATCTGGAACCGGGTCGACGAAACACTGGCGCGCGGCATCATTTACCGCCTGGCCGGATTTTTCACGCTGGCCGACATCCGGCGCATCGATCAAAGCCTCGACGCGGCCAGTCGCCGCAATTCGCTGCAAACCTATCGGCACGCGGCAAACTGCCGGGTTCGCGGCGACGACCTGACCCGCGCGC
>JAACFA010000127.1 GCA_009937625.1 Gammaproteobacteria bacterium
AGCGGAGAATTTTCGGCAACTCGGCTACATGCTCGATCAGATTTTTCATTTCGAGTTTCACCAGGTGATCGAGGCGCTGAAAAACGCTTACGCGGAGCTCGATCCGGATAGCGACACCCGTAACCCGGGAATCGACGAACAGGATGCTTCCCCGTCCTTCGTGCAATTGCTAGACGGTCTGCTGGAAAAGGCGAACTACGAGCGGGTAACCGAAGCCGATCTGAACCAGGCGCTGACAGAATCTTCGTTGTTCAAGATTAGGCTACATGTCGATTTCGACGATTTCTCCGAAGTTTCCCTGTTTGCCAGGGGGCAATCGACCAGGCAGGAAACGCTACCCACCTGGTTTGGCCTGAGGTCCAAATCGATCGAGTTTATCAACTACGATCGGGTGGTGGTTTACATCAGGATTCGCGACGACTATGAGCACGACAAACAGGATTTCGCCAGCTGCCGCGCCGGCGCCACCCTGCTCAAACTGTTTCGTAACGTGCCCCGGGCGGACCTCGAGATGCTGTTCCCCAATACGCGTGTGCGGATGCGCCTGCTTGACAAGCTGCTAATCGGGATTCCCGCGCTCGTCAGTGGCGGCGTGGTGTTGACCACCAAGCTCGGCGCATCGCTGGTGCTGCTCGGATCTTTGGTCGGCTACTGGCTGGGAGTCAGCAGTCAACCGGCTGAATTGAACCAGGCCGGTATCATGGTTCTGTTGGCCGGCGTGTTCGCACTGGGGGGCTACCTGTGGAAGCAATTCAGCAATTTCAAGAATCGCAAACTACGCTTTATGCAGGCCTTAACCCAGAATCTCTATTTCAAAAACCTGGACAACAACGCCGGTGTATTTCATCGGCTCGCTAACGATGCCGAAGAGGAAGAGTCCAAGGAGGCGATTCTGGCGTATTACTTCCTGTTAACCGCGGAAGAGCCGCTCGGCAAGGCGGCGCTGGACAATGCCATCGAAAACTGGTTCGAAACGCGCTGGAATTGCGCCATCGATTTCGAGATCGACGATGCGCTGCAGAAATTGCTGACGTTGGGCCTGGTGAAAGAGGATGACGGTCGGTTTAGCGCAATACCTATCGCAGAAGGTATCCGGTTGCTGGATCAGCGCTGGGATAATTACTTCGTCGCGGAAAGCAGATAGGTTAACATCGCAGCACTTTATTCGGGGTCAGACCTATTTATATTTTTATCGCTTCCGACGGTCGCCTCTCGTTGCGGGATAGCGACAATATGCGCGCTTTTTCCATTGTCGAAGAAGAAAGCGGCAGTGCCGGCAAATGGCTTGCGCCCATTACTTTATCGCAGACGGAGCAGGAATTCTGGCTCGATGCAAACGCGGTAATCGAGCTTTCGGGTAGAATGGACGATCAAGTCTGGGTCGGGGATTTCTGGGACATGCTCGCCAGCGTGGAAGCGTCCGGATATTCCGATATGCAAAACAAAAGGGTGAAAGCCCACGTGGAAAAAAATTGATTTCCAGGTCGATAGGGGCGCTGGTGCTGCTGTCACTTTTGACCGGCTGTGCCAGCCTGGTCAGCTCCGCAACTACCCGCATGGCTGACAATATTTCACTGGCGATACTGAATCAGGATGACCCTGCGACGGTGCGTGACGGCGCGCCGGCCTACCTGCTGATGATCGACGGCCTGATCGAGGGCGATCCCGATAACACGAAGCTACTGTTGGTCGGGTCCAGGCTATACGGCTCCTATACCAGCGCGTTTATCGAAGATGAAGCCCGCGCGCAACGGCTGGCCGGCAAAGCCCTGCTCTATGCGCGCACCGCGTTGTGCCAGCGCAACGCCGGGGTCTGTGCAAACATCGATAGCAAGCTGGATCGATTCGGCGATGCGCTGGCCGCAACCCGGAAATCCGGGCTCGACTCGCTGTACGGCTTTGGCGTGGCCTGGGCCTCCTGGATTCAGATCAACGCCGGGGACTGGAATGCGGTTGCGGACCTGTCAAAGGTAGAGGCGCTGTTCGAGCGCTGTATCGTTCTCGATGAAACCCATGATGGCGGCGGCGCGCATGTCTACCTGGGTGTAATCAAGTCGCTGTTGCCGGCCGCCCTGGGTGGTAAGCCGGAACTCGCGCGGCAGCATTTCGAGCGAGCGCTCGAAATTTCGGGCGGCGAAAACCTGATGATCAAGGTATTGATGGCGAAACATTACGCCCGAAACGTATTTGACCAGGAATTGCATGATTCCCTGCTGGCTTCAGTCGGCGCGGCGGATGCCGATTACCGAGGGTATACGCTAATTAATTCGCTGGCAAAACTCGAGGCCGTCAAGCTGTTGGCCGAGTCGGAAGAATTTTTTTAGGAAACTATTATTGAACCAAGGGTTCAAATCATCGATACCAGGAACATACGATGAACCGATTCAAGAAGACTTTAAGCCTGTTAATGCTGCTCGCTATATTTAGTGGCGGGGTCGAGGCAAAGACGCTCAAGATCGCAACGCTGGCGCCGGCCGGCACCGCCTGGATGAAGGAGATGAAGGCAGGTGCGAAACTGATAAATCAGCGTACTGAAGGCCGGGTCAAACTTAAATTTTATCCGGGTGGCGTCATGGGTAACGATCAGAGCGTGCATCGCAAGATCAAGATCGGCCAACTCCATGGCGGTGCTTTTACGCCGGGTGGACTGGGTTGGGTAGAGTCCAGTATTCAGGCACTGGGTATGCCGATGATGTTCAAATCACTGGATGAAGTCGACTACGTACGAGCAAGAATGGATTCGGTGATCAAGCAGCGCATGGAGGACAAGGGCTTCGTAATCCTGGGTATTTCCGAAGGGGGATTCGTGCGCATTCTGTCCAAGCAGCCGATGCAGGACCTGGAATCGATACGCAATAGCAAGGTCTGGATGCCGGAAGGTGACGCGATCGGACAGACTGTTTTCAAGGCGCTTGGGATTACGCCGATTTCACTACCCATATCCGACGTTTTTACCGGTTTGCAGACCGGACTTATCGAGACCGTCGCGGTTAACCCAACCTCGGCGATCGCGTTTCAATGGCATACCAGCACCACCTTCATGACGGACGTGCCGGTCAGCTACCTCATTGGCGTGCTCGCGGTGCAGCAAAAGGCGTTTAGCAAGCTCACGGCCGAGGACCAGGAAATTGTCCGGCAAGAGATGGGCAAGGTTTTCGAGCGAATGGATAAAATCAATCGCGCCGATGACCGGGCCGCACAGGCCGCGCTTTCTAACCAGGGCATTACTTTCGTAAAGCCCAGGGCTGGAGAAGTCGAGCGCTGGCGCCAGATAGCGGAACAAGCGGTTGATGACATGGTGGAACAGGGTGTCATGTCCCGCGACATTGTCAGCCAGGTCAGGAGCCACCTGCAAAGTTTCCGCACCAGCCAGTAATGCAGTCCTGGAATCAGAGGCTTTATCGCGTCGAGGACGCGCTGCTGGTTGTGCTTTTGTCGGCAATGATTCTGCTGGCCAGCACCCAGATCCTGCTGCGTAATTTCTTCGATTCGGGCTTTGTCTGGATCGACCCGATACTGCGGGTAATGGTATTGTGGCTCGGCCTGATCGGCGCAACCGTTGCCACCCGTTACAATAAACATATTCGTATCGACCTGCTGTCGCGTTACTTCGAGCGCAACACGCATCGCCTGATTCAGTCGATCGTGGGGCAGGTCAGTGCCTGGACCTGCCTGCTCATCGCCTGGCATGGTTTCAGATGGATTCATCTGGACTACCAGGATGGCCTGACCTCGTTTACAGGAATTCCGGCCTGGATGCTGGAGGTCGTTATTCCGGTGACATTTACCTTGATCGGGTTGCGCTACCTGATTGGCTCCGTCCGCCTGGCGCAGTTGTATATCAGGCATCGCAAGGTCGCCGAAAAGGGGCAGCAGTGAGTTTCGCTGCGCCGCTATTGTTGTTGCTGGCGATCCTGCGTACGCCACTGTTTGTTGTCATTGCGCTGAGCGCAATGATTGGATTTAACAGCCTGGATGTAGACCTGTCGGTTATCAGTATCGAGATTTACCGGCTCGCCGAAATGCCGGTTTTGATTGCCATACCCCTTTTTACCTTCGCCGGTTACCTGCTGGGCGAGGGCAGGGCGTCGACGCGCCTCGTAGACCTGACCAACGCCCTGTTGGGCTGGATGCCGGGCGGCCTTGCCATCGTAGCCATTTTCGCCTGCGCGCTGTTTACCGCGTTCACCGGCGCCTCTGGAATTACCATTGTTGCGCTCGGGGGATTGCTGTACCCGGCGTTGAAGCAGGCCGGTTACCTGGAAAACTTTAACCTGGGCCTGCTCACCAGTTCCGGTAGCCTGGGCTTGCTGTTTGCACCGTCTTTGCCGTTGATCCTCTACGGCGTCGTCGCCCAGCAAATGGATCTCGATCAGGCCGTCAGCATCAGCGACCTGTTCCTGGCCGGCATATTTCCCGGTCTGTTAATGCTGGTAATGCTGTCGGTTTACTCGATGCTGCAGCCGCGAGACCGAAATGCCCGGGAAGCTTTTGACCTGCAGGTTGCGATCGCGGCGATCAAGGCTGCCAAATGGGAAATCCCGTTACCCATCATCGTGCTGGGTGGAATCTACGGGGGTTATTTTGCGGTCTCGGAAGCGGCCGCGGTTACCGCTCTTTACGTGCTGATTGTCGAAGTCCTGATTATCCGCGAGATCAGGATTTCCCAGTTGCCGGATATCATGCGTGAGTCGATGATGCTGGTCGGCGGCATCATGATCATCGTCGGGGTTTCGCTGGCGTCGACTAATTACATGATCGATGCCGAGATTCCGACCCGGATGTTCGCCTTCGTGCAGCAGCACATCGACGAAAAGTTAACCTTCCTGATACTGCTTAACCTGTTTCTGTTGGTGCTTGGCATGATGCTCGACATCTTTTCGGCAATCGTCATCATCGTGCCGATTATATTGCCGATCGCGGTCGGTTACGGAATCCACCCGGTGCATCTCGGCATCATCTTCCTCGCCAACATGCAGCTGGGTTACTTTACCCCGCCGGTGGGCATGAACCTGTTTATCGCCAGCTACCGCTTCGAAAAACCGGTGATGACGCTCTACCTGGCGACGATTCCATTTTTCATCGTGTTACTGGTTGCCGTGTTGATCATCACCTACTGGCCGGCACTGAGCCTCAGCCTGTTGCCCGATTAGGCCAGAAATTCGCGTCAATCGGATATCGAAACAACGATCTTGCCCGCCGCCTTGCCGGCATCCAGCCGCTGGTGCGCTGCAACGATCCCGTCGAACTCGAAGCGGCTGTCGATTACGACGCGCAACTTTCCCGCTGCCACGAGCTCTAGTCCCTGGCGGATGATTTCGGCCTGCTGCTCCAGCCTCGGCTGCAGCCCGAGCAGCATCGGGGTCAGCATCATGACGTTGTGTATGGTCAGGTTGTTGACATAAGCGGTTTCTTCCTCGTCGTCGCCGGGCGTTCCCATCAGCGTTACCAGTCTTCCGTAGGGTGCCATCAGCGGGATGGTTTCCCTGAACACCTCGGGACCCAGGTTATCCAGCGCGACGGCGAGGCCCTGGCCGGCAGTCCAGTCATTTGCGGCTTCAGTGAAGTCTTCGTCGCGATAAGCGATGGCTCGCTCCGCGCCGAGTTGCTGTACCAGTTCGACCTTGTCGTCGGTACTGGCGGTAGCGGCGACGCGCGCGCCTTTCAGTGCCGCTAGCTGGACGGCGATATGCCCGGTGCCACCAGCGCCGGCATGAATCAGGACGAACTCCCCGGCCTCGAGTCGAGCCCGGTCATAGAGTGACTCCCAGCCGGTAATCAGCACCAGCGGCAGCGCGGCAGCGGTGACGTCGTCGACCGAATCGGGAATGACCGCGAGCTGGGATTCCGGGACCACGGCGAATTCAGCGTAGGTGCCGTAACCGCCACCGATGCCGCCGTTGCAGAAGCAAACGCGCTGCCCGGGCTCGATGCTGGTTACATCCGCACCGACCGCCTCGACGATACCGCTACCGTCGTGACCGAGAATGCAGGGCCCGCCCTCGTCGACATACGGACCAAAGGCCCGGAAGTAACCATCCGCAGGATTAAGCGCGGCCACCTTGAGTCGTACCAGCACATCCCGATTCGCCGCCCGCCAGGTCAGGTCGACATCTCGTATTTCGAGCGCCTCGGGTCCGCCTGGCGCGGCCAGAACAGCGGCCTTCATTTTTCGCGTCATGTTATCTCCTTGCCGAGTTTGATGGGTGCTACCGGGTAGTTTTGGTCTACGGGCGAAAGTACCTGAAGCAGTGCGGCCTGGTAATTTCCCAGCCCCGATCCAGGATTTCGACAATCGATGAATCGAGCGGCGCCTGTTTGCAGGCCGCCATGTTAGCCTCCAGATGCTCGAGGCGCGTGATGCCGAGTATGATGCCGTCGCCGCGCGAGGCATCGAGCATCGAATGATTGATCAGCCAGCTCATCGCGGCCTGTGTGGGCGTCAGCCCGAGTTCGCTGCAGGCCTCTGCGAGCTGTTTCAGGACATCGAAGTAGTCTTTTTTCCAGTAGCGATCGCGATAGTGGTCTTTCAGGAAAAATCTTCCGGTGTCGGGTAAATCCTCGATCCCCCGGTATTTCCCGGTCAGCAGTCCACCGGCGAGCGGGTTGTAGGCGTAGAAACGCATGCCATAGTTACGCAGACATGGAAACAATTCCCGCTCTACGTCGCGCGTTAACGCGTTATACATGCCCTGGTAGACGACCGGTTGCATCCAGTCGTTCCGACGGCAGATCTCGGCCACCTCCGCCACCTGCCAGGCGGCGAAGTTGCTCAGGCCGAAGTCGCGAAACTTGCCCTGCTGGTACAACTCGAAGCAGCACGCCAGCGTCTCTGCCACCGGTGTTTCGAGGTCAGGAGAATGCAGGTAGAGCAGGTCGATTTTGTCTGCGCCGAGCCGTTGCAGTATCTCGTCGAACTGTTGTCTTACCTGCCGTGGTCGCAAACCTTCCTCGCTCCAGGGGTTGACCTTCGATGCGAGGTAAATCTGCCGGTCCGCGTGGGCTGGCAACAGTCGGCCCAGCATTTCCTCGGTGCGGCCGCCGCAATACTGGTGCGCGGTATCGATTTCATGACCGCCGGCCGCGAGAAACGAGTCGAGCATTGCCCTTGCGTCGTTGTCGTCGACCTGTTCGCCGAAGGTCATGGTGCCTAGAATCTGTTTCATGTTTTTCGCCTGTCCAGGTGATCGCTTAGTTGACGGAATATCCGCCATCGACCATGTAGAATCCGCCGCTGCAGTAAGCCGAGGCATCGGATGCGAGGTAAACCGCGAGCCCCGCGATATCGCCGGGCTCGCCAATGCGCCCCAGTGGGATGCGATTTACGAACTGATCGTGAATCTGTTGATCCTGCCACAGGGCCTCGCTGAATTTGGTCTTGATCAGCCCGGGACAGATCGCGTTGACGCGGATACCGTCGGCGCCCCAGTCCTGCGCCATCGCCTGGGTCAGGCTGATGATGGCGGCCTTGCTGACGCTGTAAATGCCAATGCCGGATTCGGGTTTCAAGCCGCCGATCGAGCTGATGTTGATTATCGAGCCGCCGCCTCGTCGCTGCATGATCGGATGGGCGCGTTTGCATAGTTCGAACGGGCCTTTCAGATTGACGTCGATAATCTTGTCGAAAGCGCGTTCGTCCGTGTTCTGCACCGGCCCGAAAACCGGGTTGGCGGCGGCGTTATTGACGATGATATCCAGACCGCCATAGACCTCGACGGTCTTGTCCAGCAGTGACTGGATATCGTCGATGCTACCCATGTTGGCGGCGATTGCAGTCGCCTCGAGCCCATCGGTTCTGAGTTCCTCGGCGACCGCGTCGACCGCATCCTGCTTGCGGCTGCTGACGACGACTTTGGCACCGAATTCTGCCAGGCCGCGCGCCATGGCCTCGCCGATGCCCTTGCTCGCACCGCTAACCAGTGCAGTCTTGCCATCGAGCCGAAACATGGATTGTAAGTTGTCTGGCATGCTTGGACCTGTTCGGGTAATTCAATGAAAGCAGCGAGTTTACCACGGTCGATTTAACGGGTCTGGCCTTACATCGTGAAACGCCTGTAACTGCCTCGCCGTGGGAATGATCTGCCTGCAGCAGTGCAACCCTTTACTGCGCGAACCGCTGCAAAAGGAACACGGCAAGCATCGATTGCTGGGGCACTTCGGAACGGTACTGGCTATACTTTTGTGGTCTTCTGAGCTTTGTTGTGCCAGCGCTCGACGACATCGCGCAACGCAAAGCAGCGTTCGAGCAAGGCCAGGTCGGATTCTCCAAGACCCGCGTCATCTCCGCCGATTTCGTGGGCAAGCTCGTCGGCCACACCCATGCGATTCGCCGCCGCCTGGATATTGTCGACGGTGGGGGAGCTTCCGAACGGACCGATGGCGATAGCATGGGACCCCTGCAGGCTGATTTGGGGCACGATATCGTAGCCGGGAGAAAACGTGTAGTCCGAAGCCGACGATTTCTTCATGAAAGCGTGGTTGCGCAAGTGGTCGTCAGTGTTGCCGATCGCGACGTTGAGTAGCATGCGGCGAAACACGTCCGTGCCGAGATCGTTGGTCAGGTGCCCGATGCGCTTGCCGAGCTGGGTAATGCCCGGATAGGACATCGTCGATTCATCGATCTCGGTGATGTCGAACTTGTTGATGAGACTCGCTACCGAGACCAGGTGATGCTGCTCGTTTGGCGACTGGTCGAAGCGTTCCACCAAAAGTACCGGCCCGCGATCGGTTTCCGTGAGTTCCACGTCCGGCACCTCGATGCCGGCGTCGCGCGCCATGCGCATCGATGCGAGCTCGACCCGGCACATGTCGACCAGGTCCGAGTCGCGGTTGAATTTCGTGATCCACTCGCGGCCGTCGTGTTCGATGAGCGACTTGGGTCGCGCACCGCCGATGCCGCTGCCGTGGAAGAAGAAGGGCTCCAACGAGCGGTCCACTTCCTTGCCGGCCTCGATATCGGAGGCGATGTGCTGCAAATGTACCAGGCCCTCGAAAGGTCGCTCTGGCGGCGGCCGCACCGGGTCGTTGATATCCGCCGTGAAGTGCAATGCGCCCACGCCTTCGCCCGAGGCGGCCAGCAGGAATTCGACCTGTGTGACCGGCGGTGGTTGGCGGGTCTTGGTGAGCCAGCGCCTGCCCCATTCGTCGGGTCCCGCGTCGATAAGAACACCGAACATCGCAGGTGTGTCGCGGGTGCGATGTTTGACGTGGATGTCCGTGTTCAACGGCAGGTTGATCGGGTCCAGGGCAAATGCCTGCGGGTGGTTGATATAGGCTTTGGCGTATTTGAAGCGGCCGGCTTTGTCGTCGACGATCAATTGGCCGGCGAGCAAGATCGTGCCGTCGCCGAGGTCCGCGTGGATGAAAAGTTTTTCCGGCATCAGATATCGAACTCGTCGGCTTCGGTTGCCAGTGGTGAGCGCGCGCGCTTACGCATGGCGTTACGTCCGAGCGCCTCACCCAGGGTATCGTCGCCGCGGGCGAGCACCCGATCGAAAGCCGTCGGTAGCCCGAACACGTCGAGTAGCGCAAGGTAAGCACCTACCGTGATGTGCGGGGAGCCAGACTCGACTTTTCTAATCGAGCTCTCGGAAAGACCGGCTTTGACCGCGGCGTCCGCCTGGGTCCAGTTTCTGAGCAGGCGAGCCTCTTTCAGGCGCGCACCGAGAGCGGACAACGAACCCAGGGCCGCATCGCTGATCAGGGCATAGGAAAGTGAGCTTCTCGGCATAGTCTAAATCGCGGTTAAAACAGGTTATATAGTATGACAATCTTGAACCAACGCATTTTTTTGAGTGTGCAAACAGGAACAAGATCATATATCTATTTATATAAAATGTTAATTAATATTAATAAAGTTATATAAAGCGAAAACGGTTTCCTGTGTGCATTTAATTGACCGCGCCAACCTCGGGCACCAATAAAGAAGGTTATATAAAATCATAAATGCCATTAATCATTTTATATAGATAGTTTTATGTTTCCGATGTACCTGTTTTCGCGCTTAATGACTTCATGTTGGGGGCGTGAAGTTAAGCTGGGGTAAGAGCGTCTCAATTGGGTCCTGTCTCGCCATTAGTCAATCGAGCTTGAGCCTCAGCTTTCTCCAATATAGATACTCACACCCGTTCTCGACCATACTGGTAAAGCTGTTAGGTATCTGACAGCGAGAGCGGGGATCTTTAAATGGTGGCTTTTTATAAGATTCCCGCTTTCGCGGGAATGACGCATTTTTTTGATGAGGCGAGTGTCGCGGTTGGGTCGATCCTCGTCGCCCTTCTACTTAATTCATGCGTCGGATATCCCGATAGCTACCCCTTTGCGCCTAACGTAGATGGCGATCTTCGCCGTTGATTACCTCAGCTTGAGCGGTTGTTTTCTCTATAGCTGCCGCTCATCAGCGAAAGGCAAGAGACGATCTTCGGCCAGAAGCAGCCGTCCGGTATTGATCCGATAATATGTTATTGAGTCAACTACCTTTTAGTCCAACTCATTTGCGATTCACCAGCCTTTTCGTTTACTCTACCAAGCTGCACGATCAGAATAATCAATAACCATAAGAGAATTTACTATGTCGTTTTATCGAATTACACGTTTCGCCTCGGCGGACATGAGCAAGACCAAAGCAATGGCGGAATCAATGCGCAGTCAGCTCGAAAATGTCGGCGCAGAATTTATTGATGTCGTCGACTATGGCAATGGCAAGGGCGTCGTACTGGCTAAATACCCAGACCAGGCGACCATGGACGCGGCGAGTGATACTGCCAATGCGGCTTTCGGAAAAATGATCGAAGCAGGCGTTATCGATGGCGACTCGGTTCACCCGCATGTGGGTGAGGTGATGCAGTCGTTCTAGTTGT
>JAACFA010000331.1 GCA_009937625.1 Gammaproteobacteria bacterium
CGCGCTTGCCGCCCTCGGCCGCGCCGACCGCGCTGCCGGTTAGCAGGCGAATCGACAGTTTCTTGAGTTCGTCCGCCAGCGGTGCTTCAGGGTGCGCGCGGGAATCGATCACGGCGGTCACGAAAACCCCGGCACGATGCAGATCGATCGCGGTGCGGTATGCGTCGTTGTTATTGGTGGCCACGATGACCCGCTTGCCCGGCTTGACGCCGTAAGCATTGATGTAGCTGCGAGCAGCCGAAGCCAGCATGATGCCGGGTTTGTCATTATTGCCGAAGACCAGCGGCCGCTCGGTGGCGCCAGTCGCGAGAATGACGCGCCGCGGGTAAAACAGCCACATGCGCTGGCGTGGATGTCCTGCCGGCGGTACCGGCAGGTGGTCGCTGACTTTCTCGACCGCGCCAATCACGTTGTGGTCGTAGTAGCCAAAAACCGTGGTACGACTGAAGACGTGAACATTGTCCATTGCCGCGAGTTCCGCCGCGGCCTCGGCAGCCCATTCACTACCGTGTTTGCCATCGATCATGAAGTTTTCACGGTTGAGCGAACCACCGAGCGTCGGATGTTCGTCGACGATGATGACGCGAGCATCGGTTTTGGCAGCAGCCAGCGCCGCCGACAACCCGGCCGGGCCGGCGCCGACGACCAGCACGTCGCAGTGTTCGTGACACTGCTCGTAATGATCCGGGTCGGGCTCGGTCGCGGCGGTGCCGAGGCCAGCCGCCCGGCGGATAACGTGCTCGTAGACGTTGGTCCAGAACGAGGCTGGCCACATGAACGTTTTGTAATAAAAGCCGGCTGACAGTAATGGCGAAAAAAGGTTGTTGATCGCCATGATGTCGAAGCTGAGCGATGGCCAGCGATTCTGGCTGTTGGCGACCAGTCCGTCGAACAACTCGATCGTGGTGGCGCATCGCGTTGGGTTCTTCCGAACCCGCGGTCTGGATGCCGCGCGGCCGATGATACTTGAAGCTGCGCCCGACCAGGTGTACGCCGTTGGCGAGCAGCGCCGAGGCGAGCGTGTCGCCCTCGTAGCCCTGGTAGGATTTGCCGTCGAAGGTGAAGCTGATTACGCGTCCGCGGTCGATATGACCGCCACTGCTGGTGCGGAACTGTTGCGACATTTCGCTCAACCCTCCCGGTTGCCGGCTGGCAGGTTGGGTGAGGCCGGCGCGGTGCTGAAAATTTCGTGGGTCACGGTATCGCGCTCGACCACGATCCAGGCGCGACAGCCGTTAACGTGATGCCAGTATTCGCGATGCGGGCCGGCCGGGTTGTTGCGGGTATAAACGTAGTGATACCAGTCGTCCTGCGACGCATCGTCAGCCGGGCGCTCGACCGTGGCATCGCCGCCGTAGGAGAATTCGTCTTCGTTGCGGACCCCGCACCAGGGGCATTCGATTCTTAACATGTCACTGCCTCCTAGTGTGATTTGGGTGACGCACCGACGCCTTTCTCATCGATCATCCCGCCCTCGCGGAAGCGCTCCAGCGTGAAGTCGGCGTTCAGTTTATGCGGCTTGTCGTGCGCGATGGTATGCGCGAATACCCAGCCAGACGCCGGGGTCGCCTTGAACCCGCCGTAGCACCAGCCGCCGTTCAAATAGAGGTTGTCGATTGGGGTCTTACCAATGATCGGGGTGCCGTCCATCGACATATCCATGACGCCGCCCCATTGGCGCAATACCCGCAGCCGCGCCAGGCACGGCATCATGGTGACTCCGCCGGCGACGACGTGATTGAAAGTCGGCAGGTTGCCGCGCTGGGCGTAGGTATTCCAGCCATCGATATCGCCACCGAAAACGAGACCACCCTTGTCCGACTGGCTGATATAAAAATGCCCGGCGCCGAAAGTGCACACCGTATCCACCAGCGGCTTGATGCCCTCGGTGACAAAGGCCTGCAGCACGTGCGATTCGATCGGCAGTTTCATGCCGACCATGTCGAACAGGCGGCTCGAGTTGCCGGCGACCGCGACGCCCACCTGGCCGGCGCCGATGAAGCCGCGCGAAGTTTCGACTCCGAGCACTTTATCGCCATCGCGTTTGATCGCGGTAACCTCGCATTTCTGGATGATATCGACCCCGAGGCGATCGGCGCCGCGCGCGTACCCCCAGGCCACCGCGTCGTGGCGCGCGGTCCCACCGCGGGGTTGCGCCAGCCCACCCAGTATCGGGAAGCGGGTGTTCTTCGTGAAATCCAGGTGCGGCATGAGTTTTCGGACGCCGTCGAGATCGTGCATCACGGCATCGACGCCATTGAGGCGCATCGCGTTGCCGCGTCTTGCAGCGGCGTCGCGCTGGGCGTCGGTATGAAACAGGTTGAGCACGCCGCGCTGGCTGAACATGACGTTGTAGTTCAGGTCCTGGCTCAGTCCTTCCCACAGCTTCATCGAGTGCTCGTAAAACTGCGAGTTCGCGTTGAGCATGTAATTGGAGCGCACAATGGTCGTGTTGCGGCCGGTATTGCCGCCCCCGATGTAGCCTTTTTCGAGCACCGCGACGTTGGTGACCCCGTGCAATTTCGCCAGGTAATACGCCGTTGCAAGTCCATGACCGCCGCCGCCAATAATAATGACATCGTACTGTTTCCTGGGCTCGGGATTACGCCAGGCCCGGGTCCAGCCGCGGTTGCCGGTTAGGGCCTGTTTAACCAGGCTTAAAGCTGAATAATGCATAAGCGTCGATTCGGTTGAGTCTGCGGTGTGATAATGTGAGCGTTCGGGGCGCTCGACCGTCGCCAGTGCTGACGGATTTCGATTATCACTTCGTAGCGCCAAGTTTAACCAGAATGCGGTCGCGACAGTCAA
>JAACFA010000128.1 GCA_009937625.1 Gammaproteobacteria bacterium
CGGTGCCCTCTGCGACTTCTTCCTTGAGACCGTTATACAGGTCGTCGTGCATTTGTTCGACGAGCTCGTCGTCCGGCAAAGTGCTCAGATCCAGATCGTCTTCGTAGTCGTCGTCATCGTAATCTGTCATTAAAAAATCCCCGCCCAATCAATAGCCGCCCGAAGAGGCAAGCGTGAACGCGCAGAATAGGTTCTAAGCGGCCGGGGGTCTGGCGCTGCAGCGACTCCACGTTGCCTTAACGCGACACCGGCAAGGGATGGAATATTATTGATTATTAATCGGTTTTTCGAAGTCTACTGCCTGTTTGACGCGCTCGGCAATTCAGACGGGGTGCATTTCGCCGTTTTGTTCGTCACCCACGTAAACGCTGAAGTTACGCAAACTTTTCTCGCGGATAAATCGCTCCAGCATCGCGATCGTCGCGGCATCGTTTATTTCTTCCCAGGTGATGTGGTCGAACTCGTAGAACTGCAGGCCGGGGGTTTCGACCGCGTCCTTGAGGGATTGCAGTTCACCCAGATAGTAAACGAAGCGGGTGGCGTTTTCGTGGTAAGCCGCGTAGATGAACGGCAGATCGACCTCGATGCCGGCGGAAGCGAGATTTCCCAGCAGGCTATCCGCGGTATCGACGTCGCCGACGCTATCGGAGGTCGGCGGCATCAGCTGGCCGCTTGCCGGGTTGCGCTCCAGCAGAATCCTGCCGTCCGATTCGATGATTGCGCCAACCCTGAGATTGCCCGGCGAAGACACCAGTTGCAGCATCGTTGGTGTCAGCCCGAAGGAAACGTAGCTGCCGCGACAAAAACCGAGCGGCGCATGGGTGTTATAGCTGTATTGCATAACCCGACCGATCAGGATTATGTGATCGCCCGCATCGACCTGCTCGTAATGCTCACAATCGAACCAGGCCACGACGTCATCGATAATCGGCGCGCCGGTTAACACGCCGCGCCAGCCCAGCCCGGCAAACTTGCCGGTGCCCGCGCGCGCGAAACGATTCGACAGGTCACGCTGATCCTGCGCCAGGATATTGACCGCAAAACCATGCGAGCTGGTGAAAATATCGCAACCGTAAGCGGTTTTGGCGATGCTGACCAGCAGCAGCGGCGGCTCGATCGACACCGAGGAAAAGGAATTTGCGGTAAAACCACAGGGATTGCCGTCGCTGTCGACGGTGGTGACGATGGTTACCCCGGTAGCGAAATTACCAAAGGCGCGACGCAAATCGCGGGCGTCGAATTCGGCTTCGTTGCTATCAGTCATGCAGAGAATCCAGGCTCAGTAGATTAACGATTCCATTTCCCGGGTTTGCCCGACCATTTCGTCGACCCCGTGCTCGTCGTAGATGCTGCCCGCCTTGTCGAGATACTTGCGGGCCCGGTCCATCGCGAAATTGGAGTTGTAAAGCACCGCGATGACTTCGGCCTGGCGCTGGAACATCGAGCGCTCACCGGTCTCGGCCAGGGTTGCGCTGGATTTAACCCGAAACTGCCAGGCGCGCTCCAGCTGCCCCTGGCGCAGGTAGTGATGGTAAAGCCCCTGGTAATCGCGCGCCTGCGAGGTCTTTACCAGGTCCCGCTGGTGCTCGTCGAACAGCGCGTTGATTTCGCGCCTGACCGCCGCCAGGTCGGCGTCGCTGATCAGTTTCCGATCGATGCCGTCGAAAAGACGCTGTACGTGCGTCATCTGACCGGTCGAGGCATACAATTTTGCGGCCTCGATGCGCGCCTGCTGCGCGAGGTAGTCGTCATGCACCCGGTCGTGCAGCGAAGCCAGCGCCTCCCAGGCGTCAGCCGCGGCGCCATAGCGCCGAATCGCCAGGTTATTCTCGATCACTCGCTGCAGGCTTTCACCGACGCCCTGGTAGTAGCCGCGCGACATCGCGTTGCGCGCCTGCCACAGCTCGTCATGCGTGTTGGCGGCGCGGCGCGCCAGTTCGCGCGCGCGGATATTCAATCGACCCAGCAGCTGGTAACCGCGAGCGGTGCCCATCAGGTTATCCTGCTCCATCGACAGGTAAAGCGCTTCCTGCAGGTAGATTTCGGCGGCCGCCAACTCTTGCTGGTTGATCGCGACTTCACCGAGCAGCATCAGGGTATCGCCAAGCCGGGCCTGATCGTCGCGCAGCGCCGCCACGGCGGCAACCTCGAGCAACTGGGTACGCGCCTGCTGATATTTTTTCTGCCGCAGCAGTTCGCGAATTAACCGGTCGCGCTGGGCGTCATCGAGTTCGAGACGGGTCAACCCCGAGTCGATATCAAGCGGGCTGTCGTCAAACTGGCGCTGCCAATGATCGTAAAAAGCCGGCGCGCCATCGGTGAGCTCGATTCCGGAATCCGGCGCCTCGTCGCGCAGCAGAAAAGAATGCACCGCGAACAGAACCGCGAACACCGGAATCGTCGACACCGCATAGTCAGGTATGTATTGCCTGAATTTCATCGCGACGACCATATTACGCCGCTTGAGGGCCAATGCAAAGCACGGCCCGGAGCTGTTAAGATTGACCGATGACCGACGACTTCGACCTCGATTCCGAGATGCGCGCTTTCATTGCCAGCTACCAGGAGGCTTCCAGCCTGTCGACCGCGACCAGCATCGAGCAGCAGCGTAGCGACTACGAAGCAATGCTGCGCCGTTTCCGCTACCCGCATCCACCGGGGCTGAACTGCCGGGACGATATTGTCGAGGGCCGCCACGGCGGCATTCCGCTGCGCCATTACCGCCTCGGGGAGGCTAACGACGCCGCGCTGATCCTGTTCGTGCATGGCGGCGGGTTCATTCTCGGCAGTCTCGACTCGCACGACGACATCTGTGCCGAGCTCTGCGCTATCACCGGCTACGACCTGGTGTCGGTCGATTACCGCCTGTCACCGGAGTATTACCATCCGACTCACCTGGATGACGTCGAGGACGCGTTTCACGCCCTCGGTCACGACAACACGATACTGACCGGCGTGTCGGCGGGTGGAACCCTGTGCGCGGCGCTGTGCCACCGTGCAGCGTCGAGCACCCGACGGCCCGCAGGCCAGGTACTAGTCTATCCCGGCCTCGGCGGCGATTGCTTCGAACTGGCGTCATACCACGAGAACGCCGAGGCGCCGCTGCTGAGCGCGACCGATATCGCATTTTACCGCGGCACTCGCTGCGCTGCCGAAACGTTGCCGCTCGAGGATCCTGAATTCTACCCGCTGGTAGCGAGTGACTTCAGCCACGCGCCGCCCACCATCGCGATTTCGGCGGATATCGATCCGCTGCGCGACGACGCCCGGCTTTATGTCGAAAAGCTTCGCTCCGCGGGGGTTGCAGCAGAATGGATCAACGAGCCCGGCATGGTGCACGACTACCTGCGAGCGCGCCATGTAAGTAGCGCGGCGGCCGCGGCCTTCGCGCGCATCGGCGACGCGATCAGGCGACTGGCTAGCGAGGCCCTCTCGACGGGCTGATTACCAGGTCGCTAGGCTAGATGTCGCTGCCCATGGCGTCGACGTAGAGCTGCTGGAAGTGATGCACCCCATGCTCGGACAGTTCGCTGCGCTCCGGATCGACCACGAAACGCCCCTGGTTGTAACCTCTCGACTGCAGGCCACGTTGAACGCTCTCGCACAGGCCGACGTCCTCGGGTTGCAGCACCTCGCGCTGATAATCCATCGCGTCGCGCTGCTGTTGGCTGGGCACGGGATTCGGCAGGTACCAGTCCTGGTACTCGATGGTGCGGCCGGCGCCGTTCGGAATCATTTGTAACACCGATATGTTCGGTTCGCCGGGATAAATCCAGATCGTCAGGTTCGGCCACAGAAACCAGCCGGCGTAACCGAAATCGACTTCTCCCTTTTCGAAATGGTAGGCGTTACTTTCCGTGGTTTTAGCGGCGTTCGAGACGTGACTGGAGTAAATCTCGTGCACCTTGATTTGGTAACTATCCATGTCGACCAGGCTGACAAAATCCTTGTGCGCCGGCGCGCAGTGATAACACTCAAGGAAATTGTCGATCATCACCTTCCAGTTGCTGGCGACGTCATAGTCGTCGCGCTGCGCGAAGGTGACTTCGTCGACCCGCGGACAGAACTCGCGAATCTCCTGCTCCAGGCTCGCCGCCTGCTGTTTCAACGGCGCTGCGTCGAGATCGAGATTAACAAACACCAGTCCGCAGAAAACCTCGACCTGCACCGGCTTCAGCGAAAACTGGCACTTGTCGAAATCCACCAGCTTGTCGGTATTGCGCGCCGCCTTGAGCTCGCCGTCGAAACCGTAGGACCAGGCATGGTAAGGGCAGGTAATGGTGCGCACTTTGCCGCTGCCGAACAGCAGCTCGTGACCGCGGTGCTGGCAAACGTTGTAATAAGCCCTGAGTTCGCCGCCCTTGTCGCGGATGACGATAACATTCTGATCGCAAACCTGCACGGTCAGGTAACAACCGGGGGCGGTTAGCTGGCTTTGATGGCCGGCGTAATACCAGTTACGATAGAAAATCGCTTCTTTTTCCAGCTCCAGGATATCCGCGTCGAGGTAGTAACGCGCCGGGATGGTAAACGACTGTTCCGGGTCGCGATCGAACGGCGCGTCGTCCGCGCGCTTTTGCAGAGCTGCAGCAAGCATTTGTATCTCCTCTCAATACTGGACTGTTATTTTTCAAACGAATAATTTAATCTAATGCAAATTTGCGCTCAAACGCTAAATATTTATTAATTTGGATTATTTTTACTTATCTATCGATGATTAAAAAACGCCTGCCGCCGCTCGACCCGCTGATCGCCTTCGAGGCAGCGGCGCGCCTGCTGAGCTTCACCCGTGCCGCCGAAGAGCTGCATTTGTCACAGGCCGCGATTAGCCAGCAGATTCGCAGTCTCGAGGACAGCCTCCGGGTCAAGCTGTTTACGCGCTCGCATCGCGCGGTGCAGCTGACCAACGAGGGTCGCGAGTACCAGCACACCGTGGCCGCCGTGCTGACCCAGCTGGCCGGCGCCACGATGGATATTCAGAACGTCGAGTTTCAGCAACAGCTGGTGATCGGCTGCGACGAATCCTTTGCGACGCAATGGCTGGCTTCACGTTTCGATTTACTCAAGCAGCTGCTGCCAGAGGTCGCACTGCGCATTATCGCCTCCGACGATTACAACGTTAGCCTCGGCCCGGAAGTGCAGGTCGCGGTGCTACACGGCGATGGCAACTGGCCTGGATTCCATGCGCTCAGGTTGTTTGGCGAGGAAGTGTTTCCGGTGTGCAGCCCTGACTACGACCACTCGTCCGCAGACCGGGACTGGCTGGCATGGCTGCTACAGGCGCAGCTAATCGATCTCGCCGACAGCCACTGGAACTGGATGAACTGGCGGCTGTGGTTGGGCGGCAACGATATCGACGAGCCACTGGCCAATCGTAATCTGCAAATAAACAGTTACCCATTGGTGATCGCAGCGGCCTGTGCGGGCCAGGGCGTGGCGCTGGGCTGGCGTTACCTGGTGGACGATTTGATCGAACGGGGACGCCTGGTACGTCCGGTCGAGGCATCGCTGACGACTGATTTCGGCTACTACCTGCTGTGCCGCGACAACCTGCAGCAGAACGACATCGTCGATCGGTTTCGCGACTGGCTGCCGCGACAGTTCGGCGCCGCCGTAAATTCATGATGGCTGCGCCACCTCGCGGCAATCATCCGACCTTTCGGAATACCATCGAAGCGCCCGATTCTGCCGAACCGATCACCGGTTTTTGGTCGAGTCTTCGCTCGTAGCGCCGGTTCGATTACATTTATTAATTGGAATTCAGCCCTGTCGCGAGGCTTCTCGGCGAAATCCCCCCTGGAATCACGCCGGCACCGCGAACCCGCAGCCTGTTACCAGCATCCACCATAGGAAATTACAATTAGTGTTAGCCACGCTGGCTACTAATATAGTTGGTCTGGAATGGGAGAAGTAAACCATTTTATGCGAGTTAGCCAATTTAAAGATCGAGTTGATTCCCTGCTGGCACAGTCTTTACTCGATTTATCGATGACCCTGGCGGTGCTGGCCCGAATCGAAAACAACAACTTCGAGATCGTCGCGGTCCGCTCCAACTCGGTTGCCTACGTGCCCGGCGAAAAATTCGAACTCGGCGACAGCTATAGCCGCGACGTATTCGAGCAGCAGAAAATCATCGCCGATACCCAAATCGAAAAATCCGCGCGCAGCCTGCACCATCCGCTTTATCGGGCGCTGCCGCTGGAGAGCTATATTGGGGCGCCCATCCTGGCTGACGGCGAGCCCTGGGGATGCCTGGATTTCAGCAGCATGGCGCTACACGACAAGGCCTTCAGCGAGCGAGACCTGAAACTGGTCGAGACCCTGGCGAGCGAGATCTCGCAATTGTTAAGCTACACAGAACCCCGCATGGCGGCGCTATAGTCCGTAGTAGTGAGCGATTATGCCGCCGAATACCGCGGCGCCTACCCAGTGATTGTTCAGAAACGCGATGAAACAGTGCGCCTCCGCTCGGTCCGAGATCAAGAACTGCTGAAAGAGTAGCAGCAGGGCGGCTAGCGCCAGCCCGAGATAATAGAAAACGCTAAAACCGAGATCAAGCCCAATCAGAATCATGGCCGCCAGGAACATGAGCTGAAACAGCGCCACCATCAAACGATCGTAATCTCCGAACAGGATCGCGGTCGACTTGATCCCGAGCTTCAGATCGTCCTCGCGATCCACCATGCTGTACATGGTGTCATAGGCGACCGCCCACAGCAGCGTCGCCAGGTACAGCAGCCAGGCCTGCTTGGGCAGGGCCCCGAGTTGCGCCGCGAAAGCCATTGGCACCGCCCAGCCGAAGGCCGCGCCCAGATGAACCTGCGGCAGATAGTGGTAGCGCTTCATATAGGGATAGGTCGCGGCCAGCAGTATCCCGACGAAAGACAGCATGATCGTGAAGCGGTTAAGGCTCAACACCAGCAGAAAAGACAGCAGAGCCAGCACCGCGAACACCGCCAGTGCTTCACGCGCGCTAATCTTGCCGCTAGTCAATGGCCGCTCGCGCGTGCGGGCAACCTTCAGGTCGATGTCGCGATCGGCGTAATCGTTTATCGCGCAACCCGCCGAACGCATCAGGAAAGTGCCGGCAACGAACACAAACAAAATCCAGCCGTCGGGTGCACCGCGCGCGGCAATTGCCAGCGCCCACAATGTCGGCCATAGCAACAGGTAGAATCCGATCGGCTTCTCGAATCGTATCAATTGCCCGTAAAGCATCAGTTTGTCGCCCACCCGGGGCGGCAAACCGGGAATTTTCAAGCGCTCGGTTTTCACCAAATTTCGATGCGTGTCGCGAAAAAATCGTTACTATACGCGTTTCTTAAGACAGGGCGAAACAATGATTCGCAGTTACCAGGATATATCGCCGTCGATCGGCGCGGGCAGCTACATCGACGAGACCGCCGTCGTCATCGGCGATGTCGAAATCGGCGAAAACTGCTCGGTGTGGCCACTCACCGTGATTCGCGGCGACATCAATAAAATCCGGATCGGCGACAACACCAATATCCAGGACGGTAGCGTGCTGCACGTTACCCATCGCGGTGACTACAATCCCGAGGGCGCCGAACTGCATATCGGCAGCGAGGTTACAGTCGGTCACAAGGCGCTGCTGCATGGCTGCCGGATCGGCAACCAGTGCCTGATCGGTATGGGTTCGATCATCGCCGACAATGCCGTGGTCGAAGACCGGGTCATCGTCGGCTCCGGCTCGCTGGTCCCGCCGGGCAAGACGCTCGAATCCGGTTATCTCTATTTTGGCAACCCGGCAGAGCAAAAACGTCCGCTGAGCGAACGCGAGCTCGAGTACCTGGCCTACGTCGCCGATCACTACGTCCTGTTGAAGCAAAACTACCGAGGTCTTATATGAAACGCTGGGAGTGCATCGTTTGTGGATTTATTTATGACGAAGCCGAGGGCTGGCCGGAGGACGGTATCCCTCCGGGAACGCGCTGGGAAGACGTGCCCGACGACTGGCAATGCCCCGACTGCGGCATGGGCAAAGAAGATTTCGAAATGATCGAAGCCTAATCCCCAAGATCATCATAAAGGCCGGGTGCTGCACAATGTCCGACCGGGGACCGTACCTCAAAGCGTCGATGCTACCAGCTATTCGAAGGTCGGTTGCCCTGGTGTTTGGCACCGCCGGGGCTGATAGCGGCTGTCTGAGTGACCTTCGAATAGCGGTTGAATCCTGAAATTAGTACAGCTGAGAAGCAACCGGCGCTCTGCCTCACTCAGCCTTTATGCCGCAATCAGCCCCGGCGGTCGCCTGCTGCTAACGGTTTCCTGGGTTCGGGGTCTCTAGAGCTTTCGGCGCCGTCGTCCGAGGCGGTCATTCGCGACATAAAGGCCGGCTGATGAACAACGTCCGAACGGGGCCATCTCTCAAAGCGTCGGTGCTACCAGCTATTCGAAGGTCAGCCGGACAGTCGCGAGTGACCGTCTCGGATGACGGCCTCGAGGTAAATTCCAGCTTGTACCATGTAATCGAAGGTCGGTTCCCCTGGTGTTTGGCTCAAAAGCTGAGGAAGGCGCTGGCGGATTTCAGATGCAGGCGACCACCGGGGCTGATAGCGGCTGTCTGAGTGACCTTCGAATACCGGTTGAATCCTGAAATTAGTACAGCGGAGAAGCAACCGGCGCTCTGCCTCACTCAGCCTTTATGCCGCAATCAGCCCC
>JAACFA010000129.1 GCA_009937625.1 Gammaproteobacteria bacterium
GGATGCTGCCGCGAGGCACCCACGAGTATAAGAAATTCATCAAACCCTCGGAGCTCGCCGCGACGCTGCGCGCCAATGGCATGCAGCTGCGTGACATTACCGGCATCAGTTATAACCCGATCACGAGAAACTATTCCCTGGGGCGCGATATCGATGTCAATTACCTGATGACCGCGAGCTTCGATGACTAAAGCCGTACTGTTCGACCTCGACGGCACTCTGATCGACACCGCGCCGGATATGGGCGGCGCATTGAACCGCCTGCTGCTCGAAGAAGGCCTCGAGCCGATACCGATAGAACGCATACGGCCCTATGTCTCGCAGGGCGGCCTGGTGCTGACCCGGCTGGGATTCGACAGCAAGGTCCCCGAGTCCGAAATCGAGCCGCTGCGGCAACGCTTCCTGGACCATTACCGCGCGATCGTCGCCAACGATTCCAGGCTGTTCGATGGCTACGAGGGAATCCTCAGCGAGCTAGAGGCGCGATCCATTCCCTGGGGCATCGTCACCAATAAACCCGAATGGCTGACGCATCCGTTGTTGCAGCAGCTGGACCTGGCCGAGCGCAGCGGCGTCGTCATCGGCGGCGATACCCTGGAACACCGCAAACCGCACCCGCTGCCGCTGCAGGTCGCGGCTGAACGCCTTGGCGTTAACACCGAGCAATGCCTGTACGTCGGTGACGACGAACGCGACATCGTCGCCGGCAAGGCGGCGAACATGAAAACCCTGGTCGCGGCTTACGGCTATATCGAGGATGGCACCGATATCGAGCGCTGGGGTGCCGACGGCGTGATCGACAGCCCCGGCGAACTGCTGCAGCATCCATTGATGACCCGGACATGACCCGTATACCCGATAATTTTAACGCCACTCCCGACTTGCTGAAAGGCAAGACGGTGCTGGTAACTGGCGCTACCGGCGGCTTTGGCAAGCCGCTGGCGCTGGCGCTGGCGCAACATGGCGCCACGGTGATTTTACTGGCTCGAAACCTGCGCATGGTCGAGGCGCTTTACGATGAAATCGACCTGGCAGGCTACCCGAAACCGGCGATTTACCCGATGAACCTGGAGGGCGCCAGCGAGCATGACTACGGCGAACTCGCGTCGAACATAGAATCCCAGCTCGGACAGCTGGACGGATTGATCCACTGCGCCGCCATCCTCGGGGCACCCACGATATTTGCCCAGAGCGATGCGGAAACCTGGTACCGGGTGCACCAGGTGAACCTGCATGCGCCCTATCTACTGACCCGCGCCTGCCTGCCCCTGATGAGCCGCTCCGAGCGCGCTTCGATACTGTTCATGATCGACGACAAGACCGGGGCCTACTGGGACGCCTACCAGGTTAGTAAACAGGGGCTCGCGGCCATGGCCCAACTGCTGGCGCAGGAGTACGCCGGCAGTAACCTGCGGGTAAATTGTTTCAATCCGGGCAAGACGCGCACCGGCCTGCAGTTGCGCGCCTACCCGGCCGCGGACGAAAACGAGCGGCTGCCTTCGCCGCAGGACCATATCGATACTTTCCTCTACCTGATGAGCGATACATCTAACGAGAACGGCGAAATCTTTACCGCTTAGCTGCGGGCAGCGGATCGATTAGAAGCGAATGAAAACCGCGGTCAGCGAATATCGGTATAGCAGCTTCAGGAAGATAAAAAGCACCACGCGCTGGTACAGATCGACCAGTTCGCGGCGCCATCCGCCGCGATCTTCGGGCTGATTCCACAGGTAAGACGAGACAAACTTGTCCGGCTCGCCGGTCTCGGTAGAGGCCATCATCGCGCGATACTCGTCGCTGGCATCCGGATGGGATGCGAGGCCATTGACGATGTACCCCAGGTATTCCTCGGTGGGCTTCAGATTCGGCGTGGAGCGGTTGGTCTGGTAAAAGTAAACTCGTTCTCCATCCTGTTCGACCCAGGTACGGCGGTAACGATTGATAACCGTCACCGCTTCGTAGAAATCCATGCGCGCGGCGTCACGCACCGAGATCGTGTAGAGAAATCCATGCACCGCTTCGCCGGCGGCAGGTTCGGCCGAGGCATAGCCGCAGCCAATCCATGGTGAGGGATGATCGAAGCGCAGGCCATGATCCTTGAGGGTAAAAGGTTTCGTCGCGAACGGCCGGATGCGGCGCTCATTCATGATCGATTCGCTCAGGTTGGCACCAAACGCCAGGTACTGCACGCGTTCCTTGCCGTGGCCCAGCAGGCGCCTGATGTTGCAGATTTCGAAAAGCAGTCGCCAGACGATGTATCGCAGCATATCAAACCCGGGTGATGGCCGAGACCGGCAGGATACTGTGAGATATTTTTACGGTCATTCCGCCGAAGGCCTTGTCGCTCACTGGTACTCGAAGTAATACTCGGACTGGTCGAGACAGCGTTGCAAAGCGAGCAGGCATTGCTCATCGGGTTTCAACGACCAGCTGTCGTTGGTGCGCAGCTGATATTGATAGCCTTCGCGACACATGTGAAACACCACCGGCATGGCGTCGCTGAAGCGGTAGCCATCGAGCACAGCAATGATTTCGTCGACCTGGTCACCGGCGTGCCCGTTCAGCGTGATGTGCAGGGCGCGCGCGTTAGCCGCACGGTAGTCATCGAGCAGCTGCACCCTGGCTGCGCGCAGCTTGATGCCGTTGTTGAAGTCATCGTAAGCGATACCGCCATCGACGACCCAGACCAGGTCTTTCTGCACGATTGGCTCGATTTGCGCCAGCAGGTCGGGCAACACGCGCACGTCTACCCTGCCGCTGCGATCATCCAACGTTACGAAGGCTTCGCGGCCGCGAAAACTGTTGCGCATGCGAATATCGACAACCAGCCCGCAAACCCGGGTGTCCTGCTCTTTCTGGCGGAATCTTTCGCCGCTGCCACCGGTATCGAGGCGTTCCAGCCACTGTCCCAGGCTGGTCGGCGCGAACTGCCTGATCTCGGCGTCGACCATCGCCAGCGGATGCCCGGTCAAGAACAGTCCGAGCGCTTCCTTTTCCAGCATCAGACGTTGTTTTTCATCCCAGGTCTCGCAGTCCGGCAGGACGTGTTCTTCCTCACTGCCCGGCGAAATACTGCCGAACATGTCGCTGATCCCGGCATTGAGGTTATTCTGCTGCTGTTCCGCCGCCTGCAGTGCATACGGCAGATGCGCCATCAAGGCCGCGCGGTTGGCGCTGAAGCAATCCATCGCTCCGCCCTTGATCAGCGCCTCGATTACCTTGCGCGTGGTTTTCGACGAATCGACGCGCGCACAAAAATCGTCGAGCGAGCGATACGCCGAGTCCTTGCGACCACCGATGATGCTCTCGATGGCACCCTGCCCGACGCCCTTGATCGCACCCAGGCCATAATAAATCTGCCGGTCGTCACCCGCGGTGAACTGGTAATCGGAAAGGTTTACGTCGGGCGGCCGAATGTCGAGCTGCATTTCGCGACAGTCGTCGATCAGCGTCACGATCTTGTCGGTGTTATCCATATCGGCCGATAGTACCGCCGCCATGAACTCGGCCGGGTAATGGCACTTGAGCCAGGCCGTCTGGTAGGACACCAGCGCATAGCCGGCGGAGTGAGACTTGTTGAAGCCGTAACCGGCGAACTTTTCCATCAGGTCGAAGATATAGGTCGCGGTTGCGGCGTCGACCTGGTTGGCAACCGCACCATCGGTAAAGATCGCGCGCTGCTGTTCCATTTCCTCGGGCTTTTTCTTACCCATCGCGCGCCGCAGCATGTCCGCCCCACCCAGCGTGTAGCCGGCCAGCACCTGCGCGATCTGCATGACCTGCTCCTGATACAGGATGACACCGTAGGTCGGTTGCAGGATGGATTCCAGCGCCGGGTGCGGATACTCGACTCGGGCGCGGCCATGCTTGCGATCGATAAAATCGTCAACCATGCCGGACTGCAGCGGGCCCGGCCGAAACAATGCCACCAGCGCTATGATGTCTTCGAAACTATCGGGCTGCAGGCGCCGAATCAAATCCTTCATGCCGCGCGATTCGAGCTGAAACACCGCCGTGGTCTGATAGGCCTGCAGCAGTTTGAAAGTCTCGGCATCGTCGAGCGGAATGCGTTCGATTTCGAGTCTGTCTTCCGTCCGCCGCGCGTTGATGGCGCGCACCGCCCAATCGATGATGGTCAGCGTGCGCAGCCCGAGAAAATCGAACTTGACCAGTCCGACGGCCTCGACGTCATCCTTGTCGTACTGCGATACCAGCCCGGAACCGCCCGATTCACAGTAAAGCGGGGTAAAGTCCGTCAGGTTGCTGGGAGAGATCACGACCCCGCCCGCGTGCTTGCCGACATTGCGGGTCAGGCCTTCGAGAGAACGCGCCATGTCGATCAGCATCGTGACTTCTTCTTCCTGCTGGTACAGCTCGAGCAGCGCTTCTTCCTGCTCCAGCGCCTTGTCCAGCGTCATGCCGACCTCGAACGGCACCAGCTTGGCGATACGATCGACGAAGCCATAAGGATGCGACATGACGCGCCCGACGTCACGGATAACAGCCTTTGCCGCCATGGTGCCATAGGTAATGATTTGCGAAACCTGGTTACGCCCGTAGTGGTCAGCAACATACTCGATGACTTCATCGCGGCGGTCCATGCAGAAATCGATATCGAAATCCGGCATCGAGACGCGTTCCGGGTTGAGGAATCTTTCGAACAGTAATTCGTAGGCCAACGGGTCCAGATCGGTGATATTGAGCGCGTAGGCCACCAGCGACCCGGCGCCGGAGCCGCGCCCCGGCCCTACCGGTATCTGGTGGTTCTTGGCCCACTCGATGAAATCCATGACGATCAGGAAATAGCCCGGGAATCCCATCTCGATGATGACGTCGAGTTCGATCTTGAGGCGCTCGTAATAGGGCTGGCGATCGAGCACCGAGCCCTCGGGTTGCTGCTCCTGCAGGAATTCGAGCCGACGTGCGAGGCCCTGCTCCGATACATGGCGAAAGTAAGTATCGGTGGTGTAACCCTGCGGCACCGGGTACTCGGGCAGGTAGGCTTCACCCAGGACCAGGCGCAGGTTACAGGCTTCGGCAATTGCGACCGAGTTAGAAATCGCCTCCGGTATGTCGGCGAACAATTCCGCCATTTCATCGGCGGAACGCAGGTATTGTTGCGCCGAGTAGAGTTTTGGCCGGCGCTCGTCATCGAGCGTAAAACCGGTGCAGACGCAAACCCGAACCTCGTGGGCATCGAAGTCGGTGGCGTCGATGAACCGGACATCGTTGGTCGCCACTACCGGCACCTGCAGCGCGCGCGACCAGGCCACCGACTGGGCAATGTAGGTCTCTTCATGGGCACGCCCGGTACGCTGCAACTCGAGGAAAAATCGAGCACCGAACAGGTCCCGCCACTGCCGCAGGCAGTCCTCGGCATATTCGGTATTCTGCATCCGCAGCGCCAGTCCGATATCGCCTTCGAGGCAGGCCGACAAAGCGATCAGACCCTCACTGGCATCACGCAGCCAGGCGATATCGATGGTGGCGCGATCGGCAGTCTGCCCTTCGAGATACGCCTGCGAAACCAGGCGCTTCAGGTTCAGGTAACCCTGGTCGTTTTGGCACAGCAGCACCAGTCGACTCAGCGGTTCGGTGCGTTCGGGATGTCTGATCCAGACATCGGCACCGAAAACCGGTTTTACCCCCATCGTGGTCGCCGCCTTGAAATGTTTGACCGCGGCGAACATGTTGTTCAAATCCGTCAGCGCTACGGCGCCCATGCCGCGCTGGCGCGTCTGTTCCACCAGCGGTTTCAGCCTGACCGTGCTGTCCTGTAGCGAGTACTCGCTATGCACGTGAAGGTGGACGAAGCGGTTAGTCATCGAGCAAATCCCGCACCGGCTTGAAACTGCGGCGATGCACCGCCGAGACGCCATGGCGTTTCAGCATTTCACGATGCAGCGCGGTCGGATAACCCTTGTGCCGGGCAAATTGATACTGGGGATACTGCCGATCGAGCTCTAGCATCTGCCGGTCTCGGTAATTCTTCGCCAGGATCGATGCCGCCGATATACAGGGCTCAGACAGGTCGCCTTTCACGATTGCCAGCATCTGGTAACCATCGAGCGCGGGCAGCCGGTTGCCGTCGACCAGCACCTGTTGCGGTTTGAGGTTCAGACCCAGCAGCGCCCGTTTCATTGCCAGCAGGCTGGCCTGCAGGATATTGATTTGATCGACCTCGTGGTGGCTGGCTTCCGCGATCGACCAGGCCATGGCATTTTGCTTGATCTCCACTTCCAGTTGCTGGCGGCGGCTTGCGGAAAGTTTCTTGGAATCGGTCAACCCGCCTATCGGGCAGGATTCATCGAGGATGACCGCGGCAGCAACCACCGAGCCGGCCAGCGGGCCGCGTCCGGCTTCGTCGATGCCCGCGACAAGCTTCGCAATTGGGTTTTCATGCATATATAATGCGCCGGTTGAATTTCACTCCTGCCACTTATGTCTCAATTACCCAAGGTTGCTGTCGTCGGTGTTGGTCACCTCGGCAAATGGCATGCTGACAAATACGCCGCCTGCGCCGATTGCGAACTGGTTGCCGTGGTAGATACCAATGCCGATAACGCGCGCACTATCGCGCAAAAGCACGGTGCCGAGACGTTTACCGACTATCGTGATGTCATCCCGCTGGTCGACGCAATCAGCCTGGTGGTACCAACCAGCCTGCATTATAAAATCGGCCGCGAGTTTCTGGAAGCGGGAATTCACTGTTTGATCGAAAAACCGATCACCGATTCGGTAGCCGAGGCCGAAACCCTGATTCGCATTGCCCGCGACCGACAATTAGTATTGCAGGTCGGCCATATCGAACGCTTCAACAGCGTCATGCTCGGTATCAGCGAACATTTGCAGCAACCGCAGTTCCTGGAGTCGACCCGGCTGGCGCCGTTCACGCTGCGAGCCACCGACGTCAGCGTTATTCTAGACCTTATGATCCACGATATCGACATCATCCTCGACCTGATCGACAGTCCGATTTCTCGGATTTCAGCCAGCGGCATTTCGGTTCTCTCCGATACGATCGATATCGCCAATGCCCGCCTCGAGTTCGAAAACCACTGCGTGGCCAACGTGACCGCGAGCCGCATCAGCCGCAAGCGCGAGCGCAAGCTGCGGATCTTTCAGAAAGATGCCTACCTGTCGGCTGATTTTCAGGACAAGATACTGGCGGTCAATCGCAAGGGCGAGACCGATAATGCCGAGGGCTACAGGGACATAACCCACGAAGAATTTCAGTTCGACGATAACGACGCACTCAACCTGGAAGTCCTCGACTTTATCGATGCAATCAAAACCGGCAAGCGGCCACTGGTAAATGGCGAGGACGGCAAACGCGCGCTGGAAACCGCGATCGCCATTACGACACAAATCAAGGAATCATTATGACAATACCCATGGTCGACCTGAAGGGTCAGTACGAAACCCTGAAAACGGAAATCGACAGCGCCATTCTGCAGGCGCTGGGTGAGACCCGCTTTATCCTGGGTCCCAACGTGCAGGCCTTCGACCAGGAAGCCGCTGAGTATCTCGGCGTGAATCATGCGATCAGCTGCGCCAATGGCACCGATGCCCTGCACCTCGCATTGCTGGCCAGCGGCATTCAACCCGGAGACGAGGTAATCACCAGCGCGTTCACGTTTATCGCTACCGCCGAGGCGATTCGGTTTATCGGCGCAATTCCGGTATTCGTCGACATTCAGGCCCACAGCTTCAATATCGACCCCGACAAAATCAGGGCCGCGATAACCGACAGGACCAGGGCGATATTACCGGTACACCTGTTCGGCCAACCTGCCGATATGAATGAAATCCTGGCGCTGGCGCAAGAGTTTGATTTACTGGTCATCGAAGACTGCGCGCAATCATTCGGCAGCCGCTACGGTGAGCGTGTCACGGGAGCCATTGGCGCCTCCGGGGCATTCAGTTTTTTCCCGAGCAAGAACCTCGGTTGCTACGGCGATGGCGGCATGGTCACCACCAACGACGAGGCCACGGCCGCAAAGGTCAAAATGCTGCGTAATCACGGCAGCAGCCAGCAGTATCATCACGATGTCATCGGCGTTAACAGCCGTCTCGACGAGCTGCAGGCCGTTATCCTGCGCATCAAACTCAAACATATCGACGAGTACAATCG
>JAACFA010000130.1 GCA_009937625.1 Gammaproteobacteria bacterium
GCCAGCATGTTCGTTCTGAACACGCTGGGAGAGCCGCTCGAAGGCATTCGCTACGGCGTAGACGACGGCGATCCCGATGCGCACTTTTACCTGGTCCCGGGTAGCCTGTGCCTGAACAACTGGGGCAACAAGCCCCGCGCCCAGATGCTGGCTACCACCTGTGAGGACACTCACCCGGCATACTTCGAGCCGCGCTACGTGCTGCAGCGGGCAATCGACGGCTTCGCCGCCAGGGGCTGGCACCCCATGGTTGCCTTCGAACTCGAGTTTTACCTGTTCGACGCGCAACGTGATGCAGACGGCCTGCTGCAGATCGTGCGCAATCCCAAGACGGGGCGCAAAGATACGGCCACGGTGCTGTCGAGCACGCGTGTCGGCGACTTCGAGGACATCATCGACGATATCATTCACGCCTGCCAGCTGCAGGGCATAGATACCGGCGCCATCTCTTCCGAGCTCGGGCCGGGGCAGTTCGAGATCAACTTCAACCATCACAGCGACGTGCTGCGGGCGGCCGACGAGACCAGCCTGTTCAAACGCACCGTCATCGAAATCGCGAAGAAACACGGCATGTGCGCCAGCTTCATTGCAAAACCGATGCTGGCCTATGCCGGCAACGGCCTGCACATGCACATCAGCGTCGTCGATGACAAGGGCGATAACATTTTCGACCAGGGCGACCGCGCCCATCCGCGTTTGCATCATGCAATCGGCGGCCTGCTCGACACCATGCCGGCGGCCATGTCTTTCTGGGCGCCGAGCGTCAACTCGTACCGGCGCTACCGGGGCGGCATTAGCTGCGCACCGGTTAGCCTGACCTGGGGCGACGAGAACCGCACGGTCGCCTTCCGCATTCCGCTCGCCAAACAGGGCGCCTGGCGGGTCGAAAACCGGGTACCCGGGGCCGATGCCAACCCCTACCTGGCGATGGCGGTCACGCTGGCCGGGATGCTGCACGGTATCGACAATGAAAGCGACCCGGGTGCGGCCACCACCGAGGCAGTCGAGGGTCGCGATGAAAACCTGCCGCTCAAGATGACCGACGCGCTGGCCGCAACCCGCTCCAGTGCAGCCCTGAAAGCGACCATGGGCGAGAAATTCATCGATCTGTACTGCCAGCATCGTGCCGCAGAAACCGCAGCCTTCGAAAATCACATCAGCTCACGGGAGTATGACTGGTACTTATAATGAACTGTGAAGACATTACCAACAGTTACTCGATCTTTGCTAACGTCTACAGCTACATGGGCCGCCCCCTGACGCGCAACCCGGACGACGCAGACGTGTTTGTCGTCGGCCTGCCCTACGACCTGGGCACCAGCGGCCGTTCCGGAACTCGCGGCGGTCCCGGTGGCATACGCAATGCCAGCGCCAACCTGCGCTGGGAAGAGAAACGCTGGCCCTGGGATTTCAATATATTCGAACGACTGCGGGTTGCCGACTACGGTGACCTGGAATTTCCTACCGGCAATCACGACGCGCTGTTCGACGCCGTGGAATCACATTACGGACAGCTACTCGCCGCCGGCAAAAAAATCCTCAGTTTCGGCGGCGATCATTTTGTCACGCTGCCGCTGTTGCGCGCGCACCATAAGCAATTCGGAAAACTGGCGATGATTCACTTCGACGCGCATACCGATACCTACAAGGAAGACGAAGCGGTCTATAACCATGGTTGTATGTTTTACCACGCGCCGCGAGAAGGCATTATCGATGCCGGCAAGAGCATACAGATCGGTATTCGCACCGAATACACCGAGGGTCGTCACGAGTACGAGGTGATCAGCGCGGCGGTCGCCAACGATATCAGCGTCGACGAAATCGTCGGACGTGTAAAGCAGCGAGTCGGCGCCAGCCCCTGCTACCTGACCTTCGATATCGATTGTCTCGACCCGGCCTATGCGCCCGGCACCGGCACACCGGTTGCGGGGGGCCTGACTTCGGATCGGGCGCTTAAAATCATTCGTGGCCTGCAGGGCATCGACCTGGTCGGGATGGATCTGGTCGAGGTGGCGCCCTCATACGATCACGCCGAGATCACGTCACTCGCCGGCGCCACGCTGGGCCTCGAAATGCTCTACCTGCTCGGCGCCAAAGCGGGCTAGCCGACGCCGCAGGCCGGGCTCGAAGTAACAAACCGACGATTCTTAGCCCGACTCGATTTATTCGAGGACGGGCAGGTCCCGGGTAAACAACGGCGCATAGATATCCTCGCCGGATTCCAGCTGCCGCGCCGCCGAATGTCCGTCGTAGACCGCCGCCGCCACCGTCCCGGGCGCATGGCAATCGCCGATCGCGCGCAGGGATTTGAAGCGATCCTCGAAGGCCAGCAATTCCTGGTACAGCTCATCGCGCGGGAGGCGCGCGGTCACCATGATCAAGGTATCGAAATCGACTTGTCGCCGCTGGGCCTCGCTGTAGACGTTGGCGATTGTTGCCTTACCCTCGGCCAGTGCGACCAGCTCGTGCGAGACGATGACCTCCACGCCGAGCGCCAGCATCCGGTGCTGGATCTTGTGTTGCTCGAGCGTGTTCTCGGTCCACACCGAAACCATGGATGCCGGCGTCACCAGGCAAACCTCGAGTCCCTGGTCACGATAGCGTTCGGCGATGGTGCTGCCCATAAAGTAATGATCGTCATCGTATATTAGCACCCTGCCGCTAACCGGCGCGCCGTCCAGCACGTCATCCGGCGTCATTACCGTCAATCGATCGATGCCCGGTATCGGAAAGTGATGCTGGCGACCTATCCCGTCACTGCGCCAGCGAGCCCCGGTGGCCACCAGCACATGGGCTATCTCGAGCTCGACCACGTCCTGCGCGCTGAGTCGATTCTCCAGGTAAATAGCGACATTGGGTCTCTGCCGCAGCAGGTTTTCGCGGTAATCGCGTACCCGTGCGTAGCTCGACATACCCGGCAGCTCGCTTTCGCGCGACACGCGGCCGCCGAGCGCGTCGATGGCTTCCGCCAGCGTCACCGGGTAACCGCGATTGGCGAGCTGCAACGCGCACTCGAGACCGGCCGGGCCGCCACCGATCACCAACACTGCGTCATCGCTGGCGGCGGCTGCGATGCGCTCCGGGTGCCAGCCCTGCTTCCATTCTTCACCCTGGGTCGGATTCTGGGTGCATCGAATCGGGGCTGACAGCATGTCCTGGGCGACGCAGATGTTGCAGCCGATACATTCGCGAATTTCCTCGATACGGCCCTCGTCGATCTTGCGCGGCAAAAACGGATCGGCGATCGACGGGCGCGCGGCGCCGATCAGGTCCAGCACACCCCGCCTGATCTGCGACACCATCGCATCGGGCGAAGTGAAACGACCGACGCCAACCACCGGCTTGCGGGTCAGGGTTTTGACAAACGCGGTATAGGGCTCCTGGTAACCTTCGCTGGGCTCGAAACGCGCGCTCGAGGAATCGTTGCCCCAATCGCTGATATTGACATCCCACAGGTCCGGCAGCTCTGCCAGCATCGCAACGATATCGCGACCTTCAGACTCGGCCTGTAAACCGTCGGCACCCTTCAGCTCGTCGGTGGCAAACCGAAACGCGACCGCGCAATCGTGGCCCACGGCCTCCTTGACCTCGAGCAGTATTTCCCTCGTGAGTCTGACCCTGTTTTCCAGGCTGCCGCCGTATTCGTCGCTGCGCTGGTTGTACTGGGGCTTGAGAAAATGCTGCAGCACGGTCATGTCGTGCCCGGCATAGACGTAAACGATATCGTAGCCCGCCTGCCGGGCGCGCTTTGCCGCCTCCACGTACCAGCGCCGCAGGTCGGCGATATCGCGCTTGCTCATGGCACGCGCCTGGATCGGGTTTATCCCGTGGGCCGGGATCGAGCTCGGTGCCATCGGCGCGATGCGGCTGTAGAGATTGGGCGCATGAAACGCGTTGTAGCAAAGTTCGATCCCCGCAAGCGCGCCATGTTCATGCACCCCATCGGTCATCATCCGGTGTTGTGGAATATCCCGATCGTCCCACAGCCGGCCCTCGATGAATGGAGTAAGCTCTGAACTCGGATGGATCTCGACTTCCTGGGTGCAGATCACGCCCCAGCCGCCCTCGGCCTTGACCGCACGATTGGCCGCTTCGGCATGCGGCCGTCCATGCCCCAAAATGTTGCAGTGCGGCACCTGGTAAAAGCGGTTCGGAGCGGTTACCGGGCCTATCTTTATCGGCTCGAACAGCAGGTCGTACCGTGGATCGCGCGACATCAGCTGGCCGCGGCGACCTTACGCTGGGCGAGCAGGCGTTCGTTCTCCTGCTTCAGTGTTCCCGACTCGGGCGCCTGCGCCAGCTCCAGCACCGGCAATACATCGCGCAACGCATTATGAAAAGAGGCGACACCGAGCTCGATGTCGGACAGCATCAGGCCGTCGAAGGCGCTGGAGCGCATGCCCTCGGCCACCCACTCGATCAACTGGATGTCTTCGTTACCGACGCCGGTGTTGATCGCCTGGTTGAGTTCGCGCGCGCGCTGCATTTGCGGGCGCTCGTCCGGCAGCGCGTAACACTTGCCCTGCATGATGCTCTGCTGCGGACCGCTCGGAAAAAACTGGTAAATCTCGACCTGGTCCGGAAACAGCGTTAGCACGAAGGTTGGGAACAGGCCCCAGTAAATCCAGATATGACGATGCGATTCGGGCAGGTAACTGTCCGCCGGCAGCGCATCCACATACTCGCGATTGCGTTCGAACTTGAACTTGCGATCCTTGAAACTACCGTAAGAACGTCCGAGACCTCCCTCGAGTCGCTCATCGACATAGCTGCTGCCCACCAGATCGAACAGCTCGGGATGACCGATCGGCACGTGATAGCCCTCGTTATCGACATCGACCACGGCCTTCCAGTCGAGATCGAAGCGGTAATCATAGCTCCTGCCGAGACTCTGCATATCCTCGATGCGGTAAAGGCCGACTTCTTCCTCCGCCGGCGCCAGCATTTGTTCCACCGACGGGCCATCGCCGCCGAAGCGAATGAAAATCAGGCCATGCCAGACTTCGCAGTCCAGCGGCCTGAGCCCATACTGGCTGCGATCGAGATCCGGGAAGGTATCGGCTCGCGGAATATTTCTCAGGCTGCCGTCGAGGTTGTAGGACCAGCCGTGAAACGGGCAGATAAAGGACTTGCCGCAATGGCCGCTTTCCTCGGCGACCACGCGCGAGGCTCGATGCCGACACAGGTTGTAGAATGCACGAATCTCGCCTTCGCCGTCGCGCACCACGACGGCGCGCTCGTCGCCCATGCTGAAGCACTGGTAATCGCCGCTGTTGGGGAGCTCGGCGACATGTCCGACAAACAGCCAGTTGCGCAAAAATACCTGCTCGATTTCGAGACTGGTCAGTTCCGCGTTGTCGTAAGTCCAGGCCGGCAAGCCGCTGCGACTACCCGGGCGTTGAAAAATTTTCTCCGCTGATAAAGTCTTCATATCCCTACCCTCCGAGTTTAAGCGGCCGGTGACGGCTGGTGGTGGCCCGTCTCGCTCGATCCCGCTTCGCTGGATTCGATTTCTTCCATCGCCAGCAGAATGCCCTGACGCAGAATGGACACCATCTCGTCGATCTGCTCTTTGGTGATGGTCAACGGCGGCGACATCACGCACATGTTGATAATCGGCCTGACGATCAAACCGAGCCGCTGGCAATGCTTGTCGATCAGATTACCGATTTCGTAATCCATCGCCAGGTCGTCGCTGCCCTGCTTGATCTCGCACTCGACACAGGCCATCAGGCCCTTGCCCCGCACGTCGCTCACCACCGGGAGATCGCGCAGGGTCCGCATCTGCTGCTGCATGTAAGGCCCCGTTTCCCGGGCCTGCTCGAACAGCTTGTCGCGCAGCATGATTTCGAGGTTCTTGATGCCGGCCGCGGCCGCCACCGGGTGTCCGGAATAGGTGAAACCGTTGGAGAACACGGCCGAATCGCCGCCCTTGTCCTTGATCTCCTGCACCAGCCGGTCCGACACCAGGAAAGCGCCCATCGGGATATAGCCCGAGGTCAGGCCCTTGGCGGTAGTGATGATGTCCGGGACTATCCCGAACACGTCCTCGGAGGCGAAACAATGACCGAGACGACCGAACGCCGTCACGACCTCGTCCGACAGGTACAGCATGTCATTTTTTCGGCAAACCTCGAGGCAGCGCTGATGATAGCCCTCGGGCGGCACGATAACCCCGCCCGAGGCGAGAATCGGCTCGGCAACGAAAACCGCGCAGTTTTCCGCGCCAACCTCGGCAATCATGTTTTCCAGGTTGGCGACGCATTGCTCGAGAAAATCGGCGTCCGACATGTCCGCGGGTTTATACAGCAGATGCGGTGCCTCGATGTGGTGCACCAGCTGTGATTCCATATCGAGATTGGTCTTGTCGCGTTCCTTGCCGGACACGCTGCCGCCGAGATAAGTGCTGCCATGGTAACCGCGCTTCTGCGAAATAATCTGTTTCTTTTTCGGCTTGCCACGCATGTTGTTGTAGAAATGCACGAAGCGCAGTGCCGAGTCGACCGCGGTCGAGCCGCCGGTGGTAAAGAACACGTGGTTCAGGTCGCCCGGCGACTGCTCTGCGATCTGCGCGGCAAATTTCGCCGCGGGCCCGGTCGTCATCGACCAGGGCGATACATAGGTCAGGGCCATGATCTGATCGTAAACCGCCTGCGCGATTTCGGCGCGCCCGTGGCCGACATTGACACACCACATGCCGGCGGGTGCATCGAGCAGTCGATTGCCCTCGCTGTCGTAAACATAAACACCCTCGCCCCTGTCCAACAGCGTGCGCTCATGCTTGCCGATTTTGACGAGGTCATCCCAGGGATGAATAAACAGATTGTCGCGCTGCTTGATTTCTGCCGATGTGCTCATGCCTTGCTCTCCTCTACCGCACCTGATAAAGCTCAAAATTATATTTATATTTTATATATTTGCAAACAATTTCAATAATATAGGTACTTACATTGACTATTTGCTCAATAATTTGTAGGGTTTGGAAACCCCCCTTAAAAAGGTTCGAGTCATTGTCAGCGAGCATTAACGAAAAAAATTTCGCCAGCCGTAACCGCAAGAGCCAGCGCGAGTTTCGCAGGCGCCAGCTGATCGACGCCACCCTCGACTGTATCGATAAACTGGGAATGTCCCAGACCACGTTGGCCCGGATCGCCGAGCGTGCCGGGATCTCGCAGGGTAATGTCGTGTTTTACTTTCACAGCAAGGATGAATTGCTCGAACAAACCCTGCACTATCTCAACGAAGAGTACACGAGCAACTGGCAAACGGCGCTCGAGTCCTCCGACCCCGACCCGATATGCCAGTTACAGGCGTTAATCCAGGCCTCGTTCGCACCGCAGGTTTTCAATCGTAAAAAAATCAGCGTCTGGTACGCTTTCTGGGGGGAATCCCGCTCGCGACCGAAATACATGCGCGTCTGCGGCGCCAGCGACCGTGCATTTTCCGAAACCATTTTAAAGCTTTGCCAGGCAATAGAGGTTCGATACGGGTCAAACCTGAGCGCGCGAACCGCCACCCAAAGCATCGAGGGCATGATCGACGGTTTGTGGCAAAATTTTCTGCTCGGACCACCGGGTTTCAAGCGTGATCAGGCGATCAGTGCGATATTCGAACTGCTGGACAGCATCTTTCCGCAGCAGCGCTGCACCGACTAACAAGCTGTGATCACAAAGAAAATTTTTATGTTAAACTCCGCCGGAACTATTGCTGTGACAGGCGCTTTCTCATTATGCTAACGCGCCTGGCTATTGGAATCGCTTTCAGTTGGCTGGCGTCGTTAAGCCGCGGTACAGATTGAAAACACGATAATAAGCTTGATATTCAAAACTGGTATTACTTCCGAGGAGAAGACTCATGAAAGACACTGTTTTTAAATCCAGCCTGATCGGTTTAACCACCGCGGCTCTACTGACCGGTGCCACGGCGGCATCGGCCGCTGGCAAACTCAACGTCAGTAACTGGGCTGAGTACATGGCCGAAGACACGATCGAAAATTTCGCCAAGGAATTCGACGTCGAGGTTACCTTTACCCCTTATGACTCGGTCGAAGCAATCGACTCCAAGCTATTGGCCGGCAATTCGGGCTATGACGTGGTTTCGCACGCGGCTTCGCAGGCGGCGCGCCTGATGATGCCAAACCTGAAACACATGAGTGCCGACGTCATGGCCCAGGTCGGACAAAAGTGGGATCCCGGTCATAACTATTTCGTGCCCTACATGTGGGGTACCCACGGCGTGACCTATAACAAAGAACTGGTTCTGGCGACCTATCCTGACGCACCCATCGGAGATATCAGCATGATCTTCGATCCAAAGCACATGAAGGAACTGGCCAAGTGTGGCGTATCGTTCCTGGACTCCCCTACCGACGTTATCCCCATGGCACTGGCCTACCTCGGCATGGATCCTGATTCAACTAACAGGGCGGATTATGAAAAGGTCGAGGAGATGCTGAAAAAGGTTCGCCCCTATATTAAGACCTTCGATAACTACGCCTATCAGCGCATGCCCGAGAAAGAATTCTGTGTCGCGGTCACCTGGGGTCCCGATGGACTGCTGGCTATGTCGGGCGCCGAAGAAGCCGACACCGGGGTCAAACTGGATTTCTTCCTGCCCGCGATTCCAAACTTCTGGGTTGACGGATGGGTTATTCCGGCCGACGCCAAGAATATCGAAAACGCCCACCTGTTCATGAACTACCTGATGCGCCCGGAAGTCGCGGCCAACGACAGTAACTACACCTGGTATGCCACCGCCAACAAGGACGCGATGCCGTTGATCGATGAAGCGGTGACCTCGAGCCCGGCGGCATTCCCGACGCCCGCACAGGTGGCGACCATGTACACACTCAATCCCCTGCCACCCAAGGCGGAGCGGGTACGTACCCGGACCTGGACCAACTTCAAGGCCGGCAACTAGCAACACCAAACCGGGGTGAATATCACCC